>JAGSHJ010000529.1 GCA_023954595.1 Bacteriovoracaceae bacterium
CTGACTTTGTTATTGCGATTATTAATCGTATCTATTTTTTTATCTCCTCACATTGAAGCAGCAAAAGCATTACATATCTGCACATATAAGCTTCCCGGGAATATGGTAACGCCAGAAAAGAAAGGTTTTATAATCGACTTGCTTCACTTTGGGCTAGGCCAGGATTATGAACTTAAATTAAACTTACTCCCTCCAGTGCGTGCGTTTGAAAACTTTCAAAATGATAAATGCGATATTCTTGCAACACACATGGAAAAGACTATAAAAGATAAAAACGGTAATCCTTACTCAGTTGAGCTTCCAACAGGTCTTGAAGATTATTTAACTGTCTTTTTTATTAATAAAAAGAGTACAGAAAAATTTTATTCCGATCATGGCAAACGCATAGTAGCTGTCAAGCAGTGGAACATACCAAGAGCTCTCACCGAGGCCAAAAGTCTCTACAGTGCAATGTCTCTTAAGGGAGCAGTAAAAATGCTGCAAGCAGGCCGTGCTGACTACCTTGTAGGCTTTCACTACCTAATCCAATCCTATATTTCTAAATATAAGCTAGAAAACATCGTCCACGATGAGGCAATTAAGGTTGATCTAAAATCAGTGGTACTCCTAGTTAATCCTTCTAAAGAGGCTCAAGAGATAAAGAAAAGATATAAGACGCGAATTTTAAAGAGTTTAAAAGATGGAACTTATGACGAAATCTATAAAAGAAATAAGGCACCAGATTGGCTTCTACAAGATCGTGCAAAATTCCAAGAGACCTTAAAAGAGCTCTAAAGATATAGACCTTGGTCTAAACCAAGGCCCAAATAAAAATACTTATAGTGCCGCCCAACGCATAAGCTGAGCACATAGCCACGCTCCGTAAGTTCCAAGAATATACCCAAGAACTGCTAGCAGGACTCCAACCGATGCAAGTGACTGATGAAAAACACTGGCCACTACTGGTGCAGAGGCAGCTCCTCCAACATTCGCTTGTGAACCAACTGCGATAAAAAATAATGGAGCTCGTATAAGTCTTCCCACTCCAAGCATAAGAACCGCATGAAAAAGCATCCAAACAAGACCTATGATAAATAGACCTGGATGGCTAAAGATCTCAGTTACATTCATGTGCATACCAATAGTTGCAATCAGTACATACAGCATCACACTTCCCACTCTACTCGCACCATAGTATTCAAGCTTACGAGCTTTAGTGAAAGAGAGTATTACACCAAATGTTGTGGCACTAACAATTAACCAAAAGAATGAACTAGTAAGACTAAACTTTGAAAGCTCTGGGTAGTTGGCCTTAATAAAAGGTGCCACATTATCTGCAATAAAATGTGCAAGACCAGTAAGAACAAAACCTACGGCCGCAATCACCATCAAGTTTTGAGTTGATGGAGTTTTTTGATTTTCTTTTTGAATTTTCTCAAGCCTATTCTTTAAATCAAAGATTGCTTCAGTATCCGCTTTAAAGGCCTTATCAACCTTGGCACTTCTTCCTGCCATAATTAAAAGAACGGCCATCCATAAATTGGCCACCATGATGTCCACGACAACAAATAGTGAAAACGCTTGGTCACTAACTTCAAAGATCTCTTTCATACTCGCCTGATTGGCGCCACCGCCAATCCATGAGCCTGCAACAGTAGTCATACCCCTCCACATTTGATCTGCTCCCATTTGAGAGAACATTTCTGGAAAGAACGTTTTTGTGAATAATATTGCAATAGGCCCACCCAAGACAATTCCAGCGGTACCGGTTAAGAACATAATCAAGGCCTTAGGTCCAAGCTTCATAACACCAGGAAGATC
>JAGSHJ010000389.1 GCA_023954595.1 Bacteriovoracaceae bacterium
CACCTTCAACCCAGACACTCCTAGAGGCTGCAGAGCATACCGTATTCAAAGTGCAAGCTCTCCGCTTCAAGTGATTAAAAACGCTAATTCAGGGCAAGACTGCCTAGGTTTTGAGCTTAAAGATCGTTTCAAGGAAAAGAAAAAGAAGGACTTTAACGATGCGAAGTACTGGCAGGCGTAGAGCTTAGTGACTTCTGATAAAGAGTCTCACCAACCTTGGATATAATTCCACCACCTAAACAAATTTCGTCATTATAGAAAACTACAGACTGTCTGAGTGCAATAGCTCGTTGTGGTTGATCGAATTCAACTTTATATTGATCGCCATCTTTGGATACAACACAGTCTTGATCAGCTTGACGATAGCGTGCCTTGGCCTTGCATCTAAGAGGAAGTTCTGGCTCTTCTCCAACCCAGCTTTGCTCGTCAAACCAAAGGGTTTGGCTAAATAAAGCAGGATGCTCCTCACCTTCAACGACGTATACAGTATTGCTTTCAACATCCTTTCCAGCAACAAACCAAGGTCCACCAGGTCCACCAATACCAAGACCTTTTCTTTGGCCGATTGTATAAAAGCAGTAACCAGAATGCGCTCCCATTCGAACATTGTCTTCTAGGCGAACAAAGTCACCTGCTTGGGATTTGATATAGTTTTGAAGGAAGTTTTTAAAGTTTCTCTCACCAATAAAACAGATTCCAGTGCTGTCTTTTTTGGCACTAGTAGCAAGTTCAAAGTCAGTGGCAATCTCACGAACAACTTTTTTGGGTAGTGCTCCTACAGGAAATAAAACATCATCTAGAACTTGTTCTTGGATGGTATAGAGAAAATAGGTTTGATCCTTTCCTCTATCAAGCCCCTTTCTTAAACAGGATTTTCCATCCACGATTTCTTTTTGGCAGTAGTGACCTGTCGCTAGATAATCAGCTCCAAGCTCTTTTGCCTTTTTAAAGAATACATTGAATTTAATCTCTTTATTACAAAGGATATCTGGATTTGGAGTATGGCCTTGCTTATATTCTTCAAGAAAACTTGCAAAGACCTTATCCCAATACTCTTTAGTAAAATCCACAGAGTAGTATGGAATATCTATCTTCTCACAGACTTTAATCACATCTTTATAGTCTTCTTCTGCAGCACAGGTTCCATTTTCATCACTCTCATCCCAGTTACGCATAAAAAGACCGATGGTGTTGTATCCCATCATCTTAAGGAGTAAACCACTGACAGAGGAATCCACACCTCCGCTCATTCCGCAGATAACTGTTTTCGTTTGATTAATTTGGTATTGTTGCTCTGTTAGCTCCAGGCCATATTTGGCCAGTGCCTTCTGAGATTGATTAAAATCCATGGGCCTTTTATACTCGTGTCATAAAGGGATTACAAGGGCTTGAAGAAGTTTTTTCGTGCTCAAAACTTAAAAACAGTTGGTTTCTCCGATGGCTGGTCTTCATCATCATCTCTATTTTCAAAGGCATCAACTCGATTTATCAAATCAAAGTCTCCCCTAGAGCCTACCAAGGCCCAACCAAGCACTCGGCTATTGGTAGAGGCACTATCATAGAGCACGATGGCCTCTTTCTCTATAAGAGGATACACGCTCTCATGGAAGTCAAGAAATGCACTGTTATTGTTTTTAAAAAAGATATCAGCCTTTACGAACTGCTTAGAATACTTGAACTTTACATAGCATTGGAGTGGTTTAGACCTATCAAATCCATCAGTAGTGGATATTCTTAGAAGTTGAGCACCACTAAACCTTAGATGGTCAGACTTACCTACAGATAATGAACCCTTATTGTAGTTATAGCCTACAATTTCAAGCTCCTTATCAACATGGGACACGCCCTTGAAGTTTAGCTCTCTCTCACCCATGTGATGATAAATAACTCCCTCATGCTCTCCAAGTGTAGAGTTATTATCAATATTTTCTATTAAGCCGGTCTTTATCAAGGATTTAGGGACTCTACTCTCCAACACCCCTGCAGATGCTTTTTTGGAGCGAAAACAAAACCCATCATCCGAGCGCGAGTTGGTTACTGGAAGCCCAAAGTGCTTAATATACTTAGTGACTTCTCTCTCACTCAACTCACCTAGAGGAAGGAGAAGCTTTTCTAGAATATGATTAGGAGTACTTGCCAACAGAAAGGACTGATCCGACTTCTCGCTGGCATTTGAACAAATATAGTGCTCTTTAGAACTTATATTGAATCTGGCCTTGGCGTAATGGCCTGTTGCCATAAAGTCAGCGTCCAGCTCCTGCATCTTGCTATAGAGAATTCTCATGCGGCTTCTGGTGCAATCAAAACACGAACTATTGGCCTTACCTAGTAGTTTGTTGGATACAAGCTTATCGAGGACCTCATCTTCTATTCGAGGTCTTGCGTTGGTGGCATAAAAGGGAATGTTTAAAAAGCTACATAGCTTTTGAACAGCATCTAAATCTTGAATATGACAAACGGGTAGATCTGTTGGGTTTTTAACAATATCTTCACTGACTGTGATTATTGATAATCCAATGACCTGCATCCCCTGTTTTTTCAGTAAAAACGCGGCCATAGCAGAATCCATTCTACCGGTCATGCCTACGACGACTTTCTTACCTGTCAAATTTGATCGGTCACTCATGATTTCAATGTTCTCCAGCTTAAATTATGCCCCAAAAACATAACTCAAGGAATTAGGAAAAATTGACGATAGGAATCATAATGACTGAGTTAAAGATTCTACATTCACCTGAAATTTACTTGTTTGAAACAAAGCAAGTTAATCCGTTCAGTACAAACGTGCTTAAGGACTTCATCTATTACCTGAAGTATACAGGTAAGAAAGGCCTTATAAACTTTTCGTTTTCTGGGAATCTGGAAAGTGCTCACTCAAATTTAAGTATTAAAGAAAACTATATTCTGGACGCTGTTCCAACTTCCCTAATCAAAGACAAGGAAGACAACTTCCAGATGACTTCTGATAATCTTGAAAACATTCACTTAAAAGAATTAATCAAGGCCACAGACTGTATCAATCGTTTAGTGAAAGACCTTAGTTGTGTTGAGAAAAAACTTGTAGGAATCGTGAAGGCCCTTCTTTCAGAGTCGGAATACGTTTTTATGGATGCTCCTGACAAGTACATTGATAATGAATTACTTTCAACCGTTAAGGCAGCACTTGAGTATGAGTCCACTCATAATCAAAGAACAGTCTTAATAAGCCCTTACAAAAAAGAAAAATGGCTTGATGTGGCCACACACTGGGTGATTAAAGATTCAGACAACAAATACATCAAGCAAAGAATGCGCCTAGGTA
>JAGSHJ010000534.1 GCA_023954595.1 Bacteriovoracaceae bacterium
CCTAAGGTCTGAGTTCTTCTTTAAATCACCTGACGTAGAGATTGGAGGCGCAGCTCCAATATTTGTACCTTCTGCCATGTAGAGCAGGTGTGAGCTACTTGCGATAATTGCACCGGCACTGGTGGCCGATGCCCCTGATGGACCGATCCAAATAACTGTAGGCTTTTCACTACTTGAAAGTTTTATCATTATTTCTTTGGTCGTAGAAACAAGTCCGCCCGGTGTGTTCATCTGTATTACATAGGCGTCGACATCTTTGTGTTTTGCCATGTTGTGTTTAAGGTAGTTCAGAGTTGCGGGATTAATAGATGAATCAATATTAAATTTGAGTATGCTATTGATTTCGTATACATTGTCATCTTGCGCTTGAGCAAATGATGAGATGAACATCAGTAAAGCAATTGTAATTGCCCTGAATGTTAAAAGATGGTAATTCATTTTTCCCTTCCTTAAATTATGGAGAACGTATGAGCTTATATAGAGTTATTTTCGCTGATTTTTTGAATCCTATAAACGATAAAAAGTGTGATTTCTTAAAAAAACACGCTATTATTGCGAAGCAATATAAAAATGGACATAAAATCATAGATATTTGCCCTCAAAGTCAGGCAGAAGAGTTTATATCTAAGAAGAAGTCTGTTGAAATTATAGATATGTCTGGGAAGATTTTAATTCCTGGCCTGTATGATACACATTTTCATTGGGTTCAAGATGAAGTTCGTACAATGCCAAAGGACAACCTTTTAAAGTGGTTAGAAAATTATACATGGCCATATGAGAATAACTTCAAGAAGAAGGCATTTGCTAAGAAGAAAGCAAAGAGCTTTGCTCAAGAGTTAGCTGCATGTGGTACTGTTGGTGGAGCGTGTTATGGATCAATTCATGCTCACAGTGTTGATGAAGCTCTAGCGAATTTCGTAGGTGACTACGTAGTTGGTAATGTACTCATGACGATGAACTCACCTGATTATCTTTTACAAAAGGAACAGGATGCTAAGGATATCGTTACGGAACTTTCAAAAAAGTATAAGAAGCAATATGCGATGACTCCTAGGTTTGCAATTACAACAGACCCAGAAACAATGTCCCATGGAGCTAAAGTCGCTAAGAAGAACGGAAGTTTTATACAAACGCACTTAAGTGAAACTTTAAATGAAATAGATTTTGTTCTTTCAATATATAAAGACGTAAAAGGTTTTGAGAAGATCAAAACATATACTGAGATTTACGATAAATGTAATCTCTTAGGTCCTAAGACTATTATGGGGCACGGAATCTACCTTTCTCCAAAAGAACTTAAAAGACTTGGTGAAACACAAACTGCTGTTGCTCATTGCCCGACTTCAAATGCTCCTCATAAAGAGCTTGGTCTTGGCTCCGGTCTCTTTGATTATAAGAAAGCAAATCGTTATAAGGTACCTTGGGCACTAGCAACTGATATTGGAGGGGGACCTTTTCTTTCAATGTTAGATGTTATGAACTCTTTTGTTGATCAAAACTCAAAGCGTGGCCATAAAGATACTTCATATACACAAGCTCTTTTTAGATCTACTCAGGCCGGTGCAAATGTTCTTGGTGTCGGAGAGGAGAGTGGAAACTTCGCATCAGGAAAGTACCTAAATTATGTTGTACTTGATGGTGTTAAATATAAAGATTCTGATAAGTCTGAAGACGTTTTAAAGAAGCTTATAAAGCGTAAACAAAAAGACCGTTTTCAATATGAAGAGATGGTCATCTCGAC
>JAGSHJ010000527.1 GCA_023954595.1 Bacteriovoracaceae bacterium
ATGCTGAGAATGACGCTCTCGCCAATGCAAGTGAAAACAAAACCATGTTTGTGGCCGTAGAAGATAGTGTTAAGTTTTTCCAGGCAATAGCTAATAAGATCGCTAAAAACTTTGTTGAAGCCGGTGGGAAGTTGATCGCTATTTCAGGATCTAATGGAAAAACAACTACCAAAGAGATGCTATTTCATATTGTGCATTCTCTAGAAAGTAGAACGGTATGCACTCAAAAAAATAATAACAACCATATAGGTGTGCCATTAAGCCTGTTACAACTTAGAAACGATGAAAAAATTTGTATCTTGGAGCTTGGTAGTAATCACCCTGGTGAGATTAAACTACTCTGTGATATTGCAGAACCAAATATAGGAATTACGACAAATATTGGTGATACGCACTTGGAATTCTTTGATAACCAAGAAAACGTCTTTAAAGAAGAAGGCTACTTGTACTATGCCATTGAGAAAAGTCGTGATGAGAATAAGATCTTTTTCAAAAACTGTGATGACGTACACCTAAGCACTCTTAAGGATGCAAGCTTCGTTATTAATTTTGGAAAGAACCCACAAAACTCTCTGAGAATTGAACGTGACCATAGATCAGTAGAAGTCTCAATCAAAGACAAGTTTTTCAATATCACCAATACACATATAACAGGAGAGCATAACTTCTTAAATTTAGGCCTTGCCTTTGGTGTTGCACGCCATGTGTTAGATTGCAAAGATAGTGAAATTTTAGAAGCAGCTCAATCCTTTAGGCCTACAAAAAATAGATCTGAGTGGATAAGATTTAACAATACAGACGTTTTTCTTGATGCTTACAATGCAAATCCATCTTCAATGCGAGCAGCTATTGCAGCATTTAAGCAAGACTCCTTGGCCGAGTCGTTGGAATTAAAAGAAACTTTGCTTATTTTAGGTGACATGAATGAGCTTGGTGACAACTCGGTGTCATATCATAAAGGGCTTGGTGAGTTTTGTGCGGAGCAAGGTTTTTCTGAAGTAGTATTCATAGGTAGGCATTCGAGTGATTACAATGAGGGCTTCAATGGCAAAGGCCTGGAATTTGAAACTGTGAACTCATTTCTTGAGGCCTTACCGAAGCACATAAATAGTTATAAACGTGTATTTCTTAAAGGCAGTCGGTCTTTACAACTTGAGTCAATAGTGGATATAAATTAAGTTTGAACTAAAAACTAGGAAAAATCTAAGTGTTCTACCATTGGCTGTATCCTCTTTCTCAAGAATACTCGTTATTCAACGTATTTAAATATATTACTTTTCGTTCATTTTTGGCGTTTGTAATTGCTGCTGTTGCCTCAATAGTATGGGGGAAGCGCTTTATTGCGTTTATGAAGCTCAAGCAATTTGGACAATCCATTAGAGAAGATGGACCACAAAGCCATTTGAAAAAAGCTGGTACCCCAACTCTTGGTGGGGTCTTCATAGTTGGAAGTGTGCTTTTGGCAGTGCTTTTAAATGGAAACTTTCTCTCTTTGCCATTTGTTATATCTTTACTTGTAATGCTCTCCTACTTTTTACTAGGTTGGCTGGATGACTATCTGAAGATTATCAAAAAGAACTCCGACGGCGTATCGGCCAAAGGCAAGCTTTTGTGGCAATTTTCTACAGCAATTCTGGCAAGCTCAGCAATGATAAGCTTTGATGTTATTGACACTCAGCTCTACGTACCTTTTTTAAAAGGCCCATTATTTGATATGGGGTGGTTTTATGTAGTTTTCGCTAGTGTTGTAATTGTAGGCTCTTCCAATGCGGTAAACTTAACCGATGGCCTGGATGGTTTAGTTACAGGTCCAATTCTTACAAGTGCAGCAACCCTGG
>JAGSHJ010000182.1 GCA_023954595.1 Bacteriovoracaceae bacterium
AAAGCCATAGCCTGGAAGGTCATAAAGGTAGAAAAGCTGAGGTGTCTCTTCATCTTCACCTTTTACTTCAAAACTGAAAATATTAATTTTCTGAGTTCGCCCAGGAGTCTTGGATGTTCTTGCAGTCTTTGGACCAAACAGAGCGTTGATAAGCGAAGACTTACCTACATTGGATCTTCCTGCCATTGCAATACCTGGAGTCTTGGTGTTTTGAAACCAAGCGATGATATCTTCTGGTTTGTCATAAGCTCTAAGAAACTTAGCGCTTCCTCTGGTGAGTAATTCGTTCTGCATAAGTAAACATCCTAAACCAAACAATGGCATAAGTTTTTGATTTAACTGGTATTAGCGCATGGCACAGAGCTTGAAAAGTCAAATCTCCAAAAGGGGAAAAAGCTATGCAAAAAGAACTATGTCACGTTTCTGACTTGTTGGACTCTAGGGGATTAAAAGAGGGAGATGAAATTTCATTTAGGCCTTTATATGGGCGAAGAAGAAGCTTCAAGCTCATGCGCTCTCAAATTGATTTTATAACTAAAGACCTTCTAAGAACAAAAGAGCCAATATACTACAAGCTCCTTGATGGGCTTAATAATGAGAAACTTCACTACCAGCTAAGATCTGTAAAGACTATGGGTAGAAATAGAGAGCTTAAAACTAGATATCTCTTAACATCAGTGGAGGGAGCACCCTTTCGCCATAACGGAAGCTTTACCAATGAGGCCTTCCTTGAACGTGGGGATAGGATTGAAATGGGTCATAACGAACTTGAAGTTGAGGATGAGCAGGTCTGTGAAGAGACACTTGCCATTGATGAGCAAAGTACAAAGATTATAAAATCAGATCTGCCAGTATTAATCTGTGGAGAGACTGGAACAGGCAAGACAACTCTCGCTAAAAAGATCCACCAAATCTCTAAAGCACAAACTCATTTTGTGCATTTAAACCTGTCTTCTTTTTCAAAGAACTTATTAGAGTCAGAACTATTTGGTCACGTGAAAGGGGCCTTTACCGGTGCCTTAAATGATAAGTCAGGTGCTTTTAGAGATGCCAGGGGAGGCACTCTTTTTTTAGATGAAATAGACTCTCTACCCTGGGAGATTCAAACTAAGCTTTTAATCTTTCTTGATGAATTTAAAATTCGGCCAGTGGGATCATCTAGAGATCAAGATGTTGAGTGTAGGCTCATTTGTGCAAGCGGTAGCAATCTAAAGGACTTGGTGAAAAAAGGTCAAATGAGAAAAGACTTCTATTACAGAATTGCTTCAGGACTGACGGTTAACTTGCCATCTATGCGATACAATGAACAGTTAGTGGAGGATTTGTGCAATAGGTTCTCGATTGATAATCAAGTTATAGTTTCGAGTCACCTGATTGAGTTTTATAAAAGCTTGCCCTGGCCTGGTAACATTAGACAGCTGGTAGGGCATCTAAAGAAGAAGATGATCTACACTAAAGGTGTAAAGCTTGATTATGACAATCTAGACGAGCTTCTAGCTATGGAGAGTAGTGATCTAAGCGAGTTATCATTTGAGTCTGATGAGAAGGCGAAGACCTTAGAGGATATGAAGTATGAGTATGTGAAGTGCATGTATTTCAAGTGTGGACAAAATGCTTCCAAGGCCGCGAAAAAACTCGCAATCACTCCAAGATCTGTAAAAAATATTTTAGAAAGATCGCTCTAGGAGCCAACAATGAAGATGATATCAACTTCTTGAACTTGTCCTTCAACCTGATTTTCTTCTAGAAAGACATTTAGTTCATCCTGGATTTTCTCTTTCAGGATGGACTTACCTTCATGCTTAAGTGGAAATGTTGATATCACTGGTTCTGTTGTCATGAAAAAGTAGTCTTTTAATTTATACTCGTACTCTTCCAGGTATTGTTTTGCAAAGCGGGTGCTTGTTCTAACAGTAAAGTCTACGGTCACACTTGAAATCGCCCTAACGTCTTCTACGTAAATAGGAATCTTAACGTTAAAGACTTTAAGTGTTCTTTTTGGATATTTTAAATAATCAGGTCTCTCTAGGTATTTGTCCTGACTTGCCGGAGCTCGTGTTGGCCACTCCTGAGTATAGATCTTCTCACTTGAAACA
Source organism: Bacteriovoracaceae bacterium (assembly GCA_023954595.1). Classification (GTDB taxonomy): domain Bacteria; phylum Bdellovibrionota; class Bacteriovoracia; order Bacteriovoracales; family Bacteriovoracaceae; genus UBA845. The sequence goes on from JAGSHJ010000182.1 coordinate 2,097, forward strand.
TATATTCCATAGGTTCCCATTGAAATCATCATAAGAGCTCCCATGGCAATCATAGCTTGAGGAGAGCTTAGCTTTTTAAATACATGAGAGAGCTTTTCAACGTATCTAATCGCATATTTTGATATGGCGTCAGCGTGATTTTTTAGAGGTGTTTTAAGTAGGAAGGTTTTAAATTTTCCAACCCCTTCAAATGACTTTTGTTTTACAGGGTAGGACTTGGCCTTCTTAAATGAATTTTTAAGTTTGTTAAAATGCTGACCACCTACACTTGCACTTTTCTGTGCTTTTGATGCGGTCTTCATTTTTATAGAATTAATTTTGAGTTTTACTTTCTTCTTGAGCGCATTCCACTTTGTTAGGACAACTGCAGGCAAAATAAGTAACCACAAAGCTTTTAGGCGCTTTGCAATTGCGATTAGGGCCGCATTTACGAAATTTTCAAGTTTTTCAAATTTATCCAACATATTACATCCTGATGTTTTATCGGCAGCTTGGGCGATCTAGTTAACCTCTTTAGGCGGATTTTCAGGCAATTATTTCCCAAGTGGCCGATATCTTTAACAAATCTTCATCCTTATTCTGAATTTTTCCGAAAAAGCTTATAGATCAGGGAGAAAAGCTATGGAAAACAGATCCACATTTTTACCTATAATTATGGCCCTTCTTTGCAGTGCATGCTCGATGATGGACCAAAGGGATTATTTCAATCAAATGGACAATAGGTTCGACCAACCTATGTTTATGCCAAAACAGGATTTTCCTGTTGTTCCAGGTGACACTGGTAGAGCATATAGGGCCCACGATGAAATTATGGGTAGAGTTCCGGCCACAGCCGAGCAAAGAGAAAGAACTCGTTACGAAGACTCGATTAAAAGAGAGCTTAGTTGGCTTGAATCAAGTCTAAGTGACCAAGATTACAATGAATATTTGTCACTAAGAGACAGTCTAGGTTCTGATTATGAAAGAATCTACTACCTACGTCTTCATCCAAATCAGAGACGTCAGTATCTACAAGTGCGAAATATAGCTCCAAAGAACTACTACAGCGCACAAGAGAGCTCAGCAGGTTATTTTAATAAAAGTTTGTCGCTTCGCATGAGTAAACAGCAGGTTTTATCCTCTTGGGGAGAGCCTGATCGCCTAGATGTGGCAGGAAACGACCCGGCAGCAGGCAATGAGAGATGGGCCTACAACAAGGGTGGACGGGTAAAATTCATATACTTTGAAAATGGACTGGTTGAAGGTTGGAGTGAGCAATAAAATCGTGCCTAAACGGTTATCAAATCGAGTAAAAGTAAGTAGACTGGCCTAATACACGAAATAACTAAAATAGGTTGGGGATTATGGATTACACTCTCGATTTTGAAAAACCTGTCCATGAATTGGAAAATCAGATTAAAGAACTTCAGGAGGCAAACGCCAAACCTGGAATTGATATCTCTAAAGAGATTACAGCTCTTCAAGACAAGGTCGATGGCCTTATAAAAGATATCTACGACAACCTCTCTCCTTGGGAGCGAGTACAACTGTCAAGACACCCACAAAGACCACACACAATGGACTACATTGAAAAAGTGATCACAGACTTTCATGAAGTTCATGGAGATAGAAGATTCTCAGATGATCCTTCAATGGTTACGGGCTTTGGATTCTTAGATGGCAAAAAGGTTGCTGTTATTGGAATTGAGAAGGGCAGAAAAACTCAAGACAAAATTGTTAGAAATTTTGGAATGGCAAGACCAGAAGGTTACCGAAAGGCCCTTCGTATAATGAAAATGGCCGCTCAGTTCGATATTCCAATTATTACTTTCGTTGATACTCCAGGCGCATACCCAGGTATTGGGGCGGAAGAGAGAGGTCAAGCTCAAGCGATTGCTGAAAACCTTGAAGAGATGTTTGGAATTAAAACTCCAATCGTAGCTGTTGTTATTGGAGAAGGTGGATCAGGTGGAGCACTTGGGATAGCTATCGCTGATAAGGCGTTTATGATGGAGTATTCAGTTTATTCTGTAATCTCTCCAGAGTCTTGCGCGTCTATCTTGTGGGCAGATCCTAAAAAAGCAGAGACTGCCGCAAACTCTTTGCAACTAGGTCCTCAAAAGGCATTAGAACTTAACATCATCGATGGCATTGTTGCTGAACCTGCTGGTGGAGCACATAGAGATATTGACCAGGCAAGTGAGAGCTTAAAGGCAACTCTTGTTAAAGAGTTGGAGAAGCTGTCAGCACTTAGTACTGAAGATTTACTAGAGCAGAGATTTAATAAATTTAGACAAATGGGCAATCAAACAATTATGTCCGAAGGAAAAGCTTAATGGCATTGCAATCAATGACCGGTTTTGGCAAAGGCGAGGCCGAGGGTGAAAAGTATAAAGTATCTGTAGAGATGAAGTCGGTGAATCATCGCTTTAAAGACATCCGTTTTAAGATGGGGTCTTTGTTAAACTCTATAGAGCTTCCTATGAAGAAGAAAATTGACCAAAACTTCAAGCGTGGTTCATTTGATATCTTTGTAAATTATAAAAGAAAAGAGAAGGCACAGTCTTCCTTTGAATTGGATAAAGAGAAGATCAAAGCTTTTCTAAAAGACCTTAAAGAGTGCTCAGACGAAACTGGTGTTGCGATTAACGTTAATCCTACTGGATTTCTTAAAAATGAATTCTACCTTGAAGATGAAGACAAGGAGAGTGAACTTCACGAGTTGACTCTCAATGCCTTTGAACTTGCAATGGCTAGTCTGTCTTCGAGTCGTGCTGAAGAGGGACAAAAGCTTGTGGATACTCTTAAAAAACATCAAGAGATCTACACTGAACACTATAATAAAGTGGCCTCTCTAAAAGATTCTTATCAAGACAAAGTGAGAGAGAAGCTCCTTTCGAAATTCTCTCAAGAGAACCTTCAAATTGAAGACCAAAGATTTCAACAAGAAGTAATCTATTACTTAGAAAAATTGGATATTGATGAAGAGATAAATAGAATTGATATTCATCTACAGAAGCTAAACAAAACTCTAGACGGCAAAAGCGAAGTTGGTCGCCAAATCGACTTTATGGTTCAAGAGTTGAATAGAGAGACGAATACAATCGGCTCAAAGTCGGCCTCAACAGATATTTCTGAATCTGTAGTGCAAATGAAAGCGCAGCTAGAAAAAATTAGAGAGCAAGCGCTGAACCTGGAGTAGTTTTGGAAAGAGGAAAATTAATTGTCATTGTAGCACCTAGTGGCACTGGCAAAAGCACATTGATATCAAAACTAATGCACGAAATTCCAGAGCTAGAGTGGTCTGTATCATGTACGACACGTCCAATACGAAAGGGCGAAGTTAATAATGTGGACTATTGCTTCTTAACCAAGGAAGAATTTCTTCAAAGAAGAGACAACAATGAATTCATTGAGTGGGCACAAGTTCACTCCAATTTCTATGGAACATTGAAGAGTTTTGTTGATAAAGGCCTTGAAGAGGGTAAGAAGCTTCTGTTTGATCTCGACGTCCAAGGTTGTGACCAGATGAGAGATCTTTATGGAGACGAAGCGAATATCATCTTCATTGAGCCGCCAAGTTACGAAGAATTGGAAAAGAGGCTTAAGCTTCGAGGCACGGATTCCGAGGAAGTAATTCAGGAAAGACTTACAAATGCTAAAAATGAGCTCTCTCGCAAAGGGGACTTTGATTTTTTAGTAACTAACGATGAAATTGATAAGGCCGTAGGCGAGCTAAAGCGAATTGTCTCCGAGATTTTGAGGGCATAGATGTATCACAGACTGGATTTTTCACACGAGGGTGACCTCACTATAGAAGAGCTTTTAAGAAGAGCTAAAGCGAATTTACCAGAAGATACAGATCTAACTCCATTAAAGAAGGCATTTGAATTTGCAGAAAGACATCACCGTCCGCAAAAAAGAAGCTCCGGTGAACCGTATATCATCCACCCATTAAATGTTGCTGCCACTCTTATAAAGCTTAAGATGGACTTAGACTCTCTTTGTGGAGGACTGCTTCACGATGTTGTTGAAGATTGCGACGTTTCCGAAGAGGAAATCATCAGTGAGTTTGGTGAAGGCATTGGCAATATTGTTATTGGCTGTACCAAAATTTCAAAGATAAAGTTTAAAACTAAAGAAGAGTCACAGGCCGAAAACTTTCGAAAGATGGTTGTGGCCATGGCAAAAGACATTAGAGTTATTATTGT
>JAGSHJ010000197.1 GCA_023954595.1 Bacteriovoracaceae bacterium
AATAACCGTCTATTATACCTTTTACATAAAGGTAAATTGCTATTTGCTCAAAACCAGTTTTATCTGGCCTCTCAACACTTTGTTGAGGCCAGTGAAGTCATGGATAAGCACTACACAAAGAGTATTAAGGAGGCACTTCTAAGCTCTGTTGTGAGTGACCCAAGCTCTACTTTTTATGGCCTTCCATATGAGCGCTCACTTCTGTTTTATTACCAAGCACTCAGCTTTTTTAAGATCTATCAGAATGGATTTGAACTAGAGCCCAAAACAGACAAGAAGGGCAAAGTCTCTTATGTAGAAAAACAATTAAACTCTCAAGAAAGAAGAAGATATCTCTTTCGCGCCAGGGCCTCTGTCGTTGCATGGGATACTTTTTACAAGGAACTACAAAGAAGCAGTAGGAAAGAGACAAAGTTTGATCATGACCTATTTGCAAAAATAATGGGCGCAAAAATTCATGAACTCATTGGTAAGCGCGAAGATGAACAAATAGCACTTCAGCTATACCAGGATGCCCTGAAAATTTTAAAACAAGTTGGTCCCGCATTCTTTAGTTTTAATAATAAGGCAAAGGAGTTTATCTCCTCCGAGGACAAGGATAAAAAAGAAAACGTAGAAACAAGTGATCAGTATCTAAAGGTTGAAGAGTTTCTTAAATATAAAACACTGTCATTGGCCAAAAAACGCCAGCGGTGGAAATACAATAAGCTAAAAAAAGAGCTTACCCCCTCCAAATCAGTTCTATCCAAACTAGAAGATAATAAACCAAAAACTACGCTTCTAATTGAGTCTGGGCTTATCGCTCCTGTGAAAGCAGAGGTGGTTTCTTACAATCTTCGCTCAGCATTTGAGCAAGTTGAAAACCCTGCAGGAAAAGCTTTTATCGCCGGTGTAGGGATTCCTGTTTTGACTTATTTTGCTATGGGACCTCTAGGACTTGGAGCAGTTTCAACAAAGGGAAAAAATAGTGTCTACTTTCGTCATAGCCTAGGGGAGGCAATGACAGCCGAGGCCGGAATTGAGTTTGAAGTGCCAATGATTGAAACTCCACTACCCTCAAACGAATTACAGGCAGTTATCTATAGAAAAGAAAATGGTAAAGAGCTGATCGTCCAAAAAGTGGATCTTGCCAATGTTGGTCCTATTAGTGATTTGGCGTTCAATATGAACCGTGAACGGGTAGAGGCGTCGTTCTCTAGCAGAGGAGCAAGGATTGCAATAAAACATGTTTTAGCAATTATTTCTGCCTACAAGACATATACAAGCATGAAAGATCAAAATGGAGAGTTGTTCGCAAGACCTGCGGCCTTTGGGCAATATCTCATCTTAGCTAAGGGTATAAAAGAGACGGAGAGAGCGGATACTAGGCAATGGAATACACTTCCATCAAATATGCTCATGGCAGAGGCCAGCCTTGATCCAGGAGAATACTTTATTCGACTAGTGGACAAGTCAAATTCCCAAAACTTTAAAGAACTAGGTAAATTAGAAGTGAAGGCCAAGAAAGAGGATATTTTTACCTACTTAGCACCATGATTTAAAACAAGAACTAGAAAACCCGATAGGTTTTCTATGAAAGTCCTGCTAACGCTTTTCCTATTCACCCATATCTGTATTGCTAAAGATGGCTATCTGTTCGTTGAAGGACGATTCGATTCCAATGAAAGGTGGACTAGCTTCTCCAAGGATGAGCAACTAAATGTTAAAAATTTAATTCAGCAATTGGCCAAATCAAGCTCTGGTAAGGATCTTTTGTTAAAAACAAAACGAAAGGCCGCAAAACAAGGCCTGACTCTTTTGGATGTCATCCGTCCTGGCTCTGGGTCTCTAACAGATACAACCCTTATTCGACGTTTCTCACCAAGTAGACCTGAGCATATTGCCTATGAGACCAAATCTGTGGTCTATGTAAACAGGAACTTAAATCAATATGATGCAATCTTAGATCTAGCGCATGAGCTAACTCACTTCGTGTATAGACGTGAATTCAATCCTTATAAAAGTGATTTCTCTTTAAGTGAATTTATTAAAAATACAATAGAAGGGACTGGGGGAGAGGTGCAGGCGTTTGTGCGTGAATGCCAAGTACTAAAAGAGCTTTTTCCTGTGAAGTTTAATGATCGATATAATTGCGGAAAAATCCTAAATCCAAAAACAGGTTCTATCTCATATGAGATGGCCGTACAAAAGTTCTATCAAGTTGGATCGTTCGGTGACCCATTCAAGAAGCTTTTAATGCAAGAGGGGATTCTATCTGACTTCCCAGATATTAATGACAAAGAAGTCTCTTTTGTATCTTCAGCTTATGGTGTTCCTTATCCAGTTGCCGCATACAAAGAATTTAAGTCTGTGATGAGTAAAGTTTGTTCAAATGACAAAAAGAGAATTGCTTATTTAGATCAAACTAAAAAGGGAAGAACTCCCGCATCTGAATTCTTATCTGTGTATCATAAAAAGTGCAAAGGCTTTGAGTAACTAGTCCGTGTGGATTAATTCTTCAACTTTATAGCCCTGATCAGTCTTTCTAAGTTTTAACCACTCTTTGTGGCCTTCATGCTTTTCATCTTTTTCACTTACTTCAACTAGGGTGTAGCCTTTGACTACTTTAGATTCTACAATGTTGAGCTTGTATTTTTTGTTGTTTTTGGGTGCTGTTTTAAAGAAGCGATCTAACAACTTATCCTTATTTAAACGGGTGTAGAGCTCTTCTGTTGTGACCTCTTTGAGTGCTTTTTTGTCCTGATTACTCATTGCATTTTTATATTTAAGTACCGTTTTCTGAATGTCTGAATCGGCACAGACAGAGAAACTTATAAAAAATGTCGCAGTGATTACAACTTTCTTAAAAACGGACATACCGTCTCCTTTGGAGAAATATCCAATTGGAATTCAAATTGCGGACATTCTTGTTTTACCAACTCATGAAGTTTTTGCATCCTTAAATAGACTGTTCCTGGGCAGCAGCTACCCGCATAGGGTTTTCCATTTTCATAGTTTCTTTTGATCTTGATATAGTTGTGATCAGAGATTTTAGTCAGATTAGGATGCTCTGTACTTCTAAGCTGACAAATTAATTTCGCACTTGCTTTAAGGGCACTTGTCGAAGGATATCTTACAGGGCCATCTGTCGGGTAGCCTGAAGGATTAAGCTGGCCATCAACAATATCAGGGGCGTAGTTTCCTGTGACAAGCACACCCACTGAAGTAAGGTTCGCGCTGACAAGTCCCTGCTTTGCATTTCGTTGTCGATTTTCTTTTCCACGCTCATCAAGCTTGTCTATTTTATGTTCTTTATCTTCATCAAGGTTGTAGCCACATGTGACAGTGCTATTTAGAAATTTCTCTCGGGCCTTTGGATTCATTTTATCTATTTCTACATATCCACCAGCATGCGCACCTTTAATTTGGGAAGGGCGACCTCTGTAGACCTTTGGAGTTTGTTGAGTTTCTCCTTCATAGCCTGCGTTTAAAACATAGTTATAAGCAATCATGTACCAAGGGTCTGCTCGTCCCAAGGAGTCAACATTGTTTTCGTTTTGAACGACTTGGATATTATGAATGTCTTGAGGTGTATCCGTATTTGGAGTACCAGAGTGGTGAACGACAACTGTATCAACTATTGCAGGATCACGTACGCAGAAGCTTGCGTTGTAATTGGTGTTCTCATATTCGTATGGACGAATTTTAATGAAGCCTTTTTCATCTGGTGGAGTTTGGTTCTTATTTAAAAACTCGCTTGAGAGAACTCTTGAAATATCTACAAGGCCTGAATCTAAGTTGATTCCAAGCTGATCCTCTGGAGAGCATGCAAGAGCTTCAAGGGATGGGCCAAACTGGTCTTTATCACAAGTGTACTGATAATCATTTAGGGATTTAAGAAGTAAATCTTGTGCAGATCTTCCAAAGCTTTTTTGTAGATCGTTTATGCTTTTTTTAACCTTCGTGATCTGGGCATTTGGATCTTTGGATTGCTCCGAATCAATTAGGTCTTGATAAGCACTGTTAAATAATAGTGCGGTCTTTTCAACACTGGCCTTTAATTGTGGGTCATCGAGGTGCAGCTCTTTGTAGCCTTCAAGAAGGCCTGCCGTTTTTAGATCCCATTCGTCTAAGAGGTGTTCACTTTCAAGCCCTGTGAAAAGCTCAGGTTGCTCCCTTTGAATCTTTGCCCATTTATTGGCCATATTCTGGTAGGAGATACTCTTTGGAGTAGAAGATAGGCCTAGCCATTGCCAAAACTTATAACTCGAGTAGGACTTATTCTTTGAAAGAAGCTTCTCGAAGTCAGGGTCTATTTTCTTCATGCTTTCAAATAGGGATAGAAGCTCTTGATTTTGAAGTAGATCAACATCTTTAAGTTCCGAATTACGAAGTGAAGATAACATTGCAAGGGTGAGCTTTCTGTTAAGTCTATCTAGGGATTTCTCCATGTTCCTAACAGTCAATTCTTGTTGGATAAAGCCCAATAGCTCACGACAAAGTGAGCCAGTATCTTGTGGCCCTTGAGCAAGGACCAAAGTGAGTGAAAGTGAGAGTGCCAATATAGTCTTCACGCTATTCTGATCGGCAACTGCTCTTAATTAGTTGAGTGTTTTAGTAGTGAGAACGTGAAATTAGCTACTTACTCGCCCAAATCGATCGTAACATTCTCATAATGCATCTTTTCAAGGTATTCGATCTCAATCACAGCATCTTTATGATGTCTGCCGGATCGATCTTCCCAGGAGTCGTAAACTAGTTGGCCTTTTAAAAAGACTTTATCGCCTTTTTTAAGCATTGATTTGTAAGTTTCGGCAAGCTTTCCAAACTTTCTGCATTTATGCCAATAAGTTTTAGGCTTCTTGTCTTTAGGATCTGTAGCTCTTAGACGCTCGTGGCTGCCAACGGATAGTGATATTATTGGCGTTTGATTCTTTGTGTACTTAAGCTCGGGGTCTGCACCCAAGTGTCCAACAATAATAATTTGAGAAAAACTCATAATGATCTCCGTTTAGCTAGAAGCACTAGAATAGCTTCTAAGTCCAAGGCGCCATATAACCTGAACAAGTAGAAAAAAACAAGTAGTCACACCAAAAATTACCCCCAAAAGGTGCCATTGGTTTTCCTCAAGGAGAAACCTTGCAGGAAACGAGGCCATTAGGGCAAAGGGGAGAAGAAATATAAAAACCTTTCTAATTGGTCCTCGGTAAATCCTGTCAGGTCTCTCCATCACATGTGATACAGAGAAGAAAAGATCGCCAAAGCCTCTAGGAGATTGAGTCCAAAAAACGGCCAGAAGAAAGATCAGGTTTAATAGGAAGAATAAAAAAGTCCCATTGAAAAGAAGTAGAATAAAAATACCAATCTTAAATGGATCCAGTGGATGAGGATAGTTCACTAGTGCCCAACCAAGAAGTCCTGCTGCTATTAATAGATTAAGAAATGAGTTTGCAGCAAAGTCCTTAAGACTTAGAAAGAACAGGGTCGAGACAGGTTTAACTAAATAGTAATCTAAATCCCCACGATTAATATAAATTGGAAGCCACCAACAATTTGTAGAGAAAACGGTCATGTGAAGTGCGTCGATAAAAATATATGACACTATGAAAACACGCATCTGTTCTAAGTCCCAGCCGGCGAGGATTGGAGTGTGCAAGTAGATTATATGAAAAAAAGCAAACTGAACCGCATAGAAAAAGATATCCATGACTACGCGAAAGAAGAAATCAATTCTAAATTCCATTGCTTTGGAAAATGAAAAACGCAAAAAGTGAGCGTAGAGTCTAAGATATCTTCTCATATTCCCACTCCGCTATATTGATAGCGACCTTTGTTCCACAGGTACCTAGAAGCTGTAAAAAAGACAAGAG
>JAGSHJ010000175.1 GCA_023954595.1 Bacteriovoracaceae bacterium
AAGAAAGTAGCTAAAAAAGCACCAGCGAAAGCTGAGAAAAAAGTTGCTAAGAAGCCTGCGAAAAAGGTTGAAACTAAGACTGAAGCAGCACCTAAGGCCAAAGTCACTCCTAAGAAGGAAGAGACAACAAAAGTTGAGGCCAAGAAATCGACAAAAACGCCAGCTAAAGATACTACTGAAAAGAAGCAGCCAGCAAAGGCGAAAGCTAAAGAGGTAGTTAGTGAGGCGTCGATGAAGCGACCTAAAGATATTGAAGAAGCTTCCACTAAGGTTCAGGACGAGATTTCAGCTATGTCTGAAAACTTTAATTGGGAAGATATTGCGGGAGCAATCTCAAGCCTTGATTTCTTCGTTGATCATAGATCTGACGAATGTCTTGAAAAGGGTTGTGAGAACCTTCGTACAACCCAACAATACTGTAGACTTCATTATATCGCTAACTGGTACGATATTAAGAGAAAAAGAGACATCCTTAAAGAGGGTATGCTTCAAGAGTATATTGAAGAACTTATCTCTAAGTATCCACCAAAGTTAATCGAGTCGATCTTAACAGACCTTCACGATGACAAGGATTTCTACAAAGCATTGAGCGAGCTAAATATTACTAGTGAGTTTGATTTTGAAGAAGAAGATTTTGATGAAGATTCAGATGATGAAGACATCACAATCGAAACTAGATCAATCAGTGCTAAGAGATTTGACGAAGAAAGCTAAGAAATTAAAAAATACTCATAAAAAAAGGGCCCTCAAAGGCCCTTTTTTTTGGTTCAATTTTTAGTGTGATCTTAAAACTCTTTTCCCTTTAAGATTTCTTCTGCCTGAAGGCTCAGAGAGACGTTCTCGCGAGTAATCTTGTAGTGAAAGGTGTAATCTTTGAACTTATTTTCTGTCCAATTAGGAAAGAATTCGTTCCAGTCCTCTTGAGCGAAGATATCATCCAGAACATGGCCGCTTAGATCAACCAAGGCCTTAAGAGCTTTGGAGAGTTCCTTACTATCCATTTTTTCATCGTTTTCCAAAGAGATGAAAATAGAAATTGGTGCTGCCAACTGATCACTGTGATGAATATAAGAGATAACTACAACGGTTTCTTTTTCGAAAGACTGAGCATGTACATCAAAAAAACGGTTATCTTTCTCTGAGCGTTCGAGATAAGTCTCCGTAAGTACTTTGACAACTTCTTCAGTCCACTCAGTAGGTAGGCTTTTGCCTTTAGCGAATACGCTATCTTCATGTCTGCCTAATAGCATTGAATGCTCCTTTTAAAATAAAAAATAACGCAAGATAGCGCAAAAGTCGGAACTAGCCAAGAGGATTTGATTTTTGGGCATTAGTTATGGAATTATACTGGCGCAAAGATTAGAATAATGAGTAAGAACAAAAAGGAACTATTATGACTATGTATATCCTAGGCGGATCTAGAACACCTCAAGGCAGCTTTCTTGGAAGCTTATCATCTGTAGCAGCACCAAAGCTGGGTGCAACGGCAATAGAGGGCGCTATTAAGAGTGCTAATGTCGACAAAGCAAATGTTGACGAAGTTTTTATGGGCAATGTTGTTCAAGCAGGCGTAGGCCAGGCTCCAGCAAGACAGGCCGCTTTATTTGCAGGTCTTGGAGAGAATGTTTCAGCTACTACTATTAATAAAGTATGTGGATCTGGTATGCAGTCAGTTATTCTGGGTGCAAGAACTGTATTAACAAAAGAAAATGATCTTGTTGTTTGTGGTGGTATGGAGAACATGTCTCTTGCTCCACATATGCTTATGAACTCTAGAAATGGACATAAGTTTGGCGCAGCGGAGATGAAAGATGCTATGCAGTGGGATGGCCTTTGGGATGTATACAGTGATCGTCCGATGGGTAACTGTGCTGAAGAGTGTACAGTTGAGTATAAGATGACTAGAGAAGAGCAAGACGCTTATGCGACTGAATCTTTTAAAAGAGCTCAAAAAGCACAAGCTGACGGAATCTTCAAATCAGAAATCACACCAGTTACTATCAAAGGTAGAAGAGGTGATGTGGTTGTTGAAGAAGACGAAGGCCCTGGAAAAGTTAAATTCGATAAAATGGCAGCACTTAGACCAGCGTTCTCAAAAGAGGGAACTATTACAGCTGCAAATGCTTCTACAATTAATGACGGTGCATGTGCACTAATCATTGGATCTGAAAAATACAAAGACCAAGCAAAGTTTAAAATTCGTTCATGGGCAAACCATGCACAAAATCCTACTTGGTTCACAACTGCACCAATCGAAGCGATTAAGAAGAACCTTGCCAAAGAAAATCTTAGTGTAGCTGACATCGATCTTTGGGAAATTAACGAGGCATTCGCCGCAGTTTCAATGGCAGCAATCAAAAAGCTTGAACTAGATCACAGTAAAGTAAATATTTATGGTGGTGGAGTTAGTCTTGGTCATCCAATCGGTACTAGTGGCGCAAGAATTATTTTATCTCTTATGAATGCTCTTGAGCGTAATGACAAAAAACTGGGTATGGCCGCAATTTGTATTGGTGGTGGCGAGGCCCTAAGTATTATTATCGAAAGAATTTAAGGATTATAATGTCAGCAGCGAGTACCAATAAAACAAATGCTAAGTCTGGTTTAAGAACACTTAAACCAGGCGAGATTCTCTTCAACGATGGAGAAAAAGCTAACTCGCTCTACATTATTCAAAATGGGCAACTAAGACTTTTTAAGCCTAAGGGCAAAGGCTTTATTGAAATTGCCGTGCTCAGAGCAGGGGAAGTTATTGGTGAGATGGCCTACTTTGATGATGATGGTGGAGGCAAGCGTAGTTGTTCTGCTTCCGCTATGGTCTCATCCGAAGTTATCGAAATATCTTTTACTGCCTTTGCTAAAACGATGTCTGGATTAAACCCTTGGTTTAAAACTATCATTAATACTCTTGCCAATCGTCTAAGAGCTACAAACTCTAGAGTTAAAGAGCTTGAATCAAACTCTGCTACAGTTAACTATGGAACAGGTAAACATTCAGGATATGAGTTTTTCAAAAGCAACGACATCATTAAAATTCTTGGAACTCTGTTTTTAGTTTTTAAAACACATGGTGAAGATCACTCCAATGGAGTGGCCTTGCATAGAAAAACACTAGATCTCTATTCTAAAGAGATTTATGGAATCATCGAATCCAAACTTGATGAGATGGCAATCATCTTAGAAGACCTAGGTCACCTAAGTTATGATAATGATAAAAACGGCCATCCAAATGTTTGGGTACTAAGAAGCCTCGAAGAAATTCGTGGGCTATTCATTTTCTACAATACTGAAAAGTATCTAACCGATGACAAAAAGTTAAAAATTGGTACTAAGTGCCAAACCTTTCTAGAGCATATTTGGCAAAAGCTTAAATCCCAACCAAATACTGAGGCCGCAATGACTGAAGTAGTAGTTAGTGATTTAATAGAAGCTTGGAAAGAGAAGGGATTAGTGATTGGACTTGAGAGCCTAGATGATGCCAGAGTTTTTGGAATTGTCGGGGAAGTAATAGTTCAAGATGAAGGCTCGCTGTCTTTAGAAGTTAACTACCACAAGCTCAAAAAGCAATTACCTAATATTCAGTTTATGAATAGAGTGCTTGAGGCGAACAAACAAAAGTCCGCCACAGCTTAAATTGCCATCGGTTTGTAATACACATTGATATCATCACCGTTTGTGATAATTGCACTTCCATTTAACTTTATAAAGTAACCTGACTTTAATAGCTCCGGAGTAGTAGGTGCGTCAGTTGGCCCTGGAACCTTAACGTTTTTAGACGGTTGAAAACCTTCATAACTCCAACCATTAGTAGAGCTGTTCTCAATTGTCTTTCCGTTGATTTCAACTTTAATTGTCCCAACCTGAGGCTCTCTAGGCATAACTGCATATCCAAAGTACTCTGTAGGAGTTCTTGTTTTGGCCGTGATGCAGTCTGGGTAGTCCACTCTGGCACTTCCATTTAGTTTAATGACAAGACCTGTGACAGGTTCACCTGCATCTGGTGCATAACGAGTGTTAATACCTTGTTTATAACCCAAATATTCAAAACCATTTGATGTACCGACAGGAACTTCGACTTTTTTAGAGCCGTCCTGAGAGACTTTCATAACGACAATGTCATTGGCCTGAATAGAGGATTCATCAGCAGAGCTAATCTTCCAATGGTCATATTTATGTCCTACACGTTCATGGCGAATACTTTCATTCACTGATTTGAATAGAGTTGCATAGTTGCCTGAACAAAGATCTCTTGCATGCTTGTATGAAGAGTCATCAGAGTGACCAAATAAACTGTACAAGTCTTGGGACATCTTCTTATAACGACTCTCTCCTCCATGATAATTCCATCCGTTACAGCTGGAGTGAGGAGTCAGTGATATGAATCTAAAACTCTTTGCATTTAGATTCTGTTTTAGATTAATAAACTGATTCTTTTTATTGTTGAATTCAGTATTGTTATAAGAGGCCTGTCCGTTAACTTTTTTGACGGTGTCTGTATCATCATAGTTTGAGATCATTACTGCAATTGTATTCGCGTTTGATCTGAAAATGTTGTTATTACGATTTTCATTTATAAGATCATGAACTCTCTTAAAACCTTGTTCTGTGTTACCACCAAGTGCTTCTGAGAAAAAGACTGAGCTGCTAATTTCTTCAATTTGAACAATGTTATACGCAGTAGGGTTCTCTTCTACAAAAGGAGTAGGGTCACTGACAATAAGAGGGTAGTTAGAAATACTGTCTCCACTAGATGGCTTAAGAGGAGCGATGTAGACGTGGTAGTCAAACTCGTTTGAGATTGTTGAAACAGTTGCGGCGATCTGCTCTTTAATTGCGGTAAAGCTTGATTGAAGAGTACTGCCTGAGTTGTCCACCACAAATAAAATATCCACAGGTGGTTTCACAAATCGCATTGCGGAACAAGTATTGTAATGAAAGCTCTCCAAGTCAGGAGCTCCAAATGTCTCAGACAAAGTGTTTTGGGTTAAAATTTCTTCACCACAAGAAGTTAATAGGGTGGAGAGTGCTAATATTGTGAATAATTTTTTTATCATCTGCTACTTCCTAATAGTTTTATCTCAATTACTGATCGGACAAAACGGGTATTCCTTTAGTTTTTACGGCAAAAAATGCCCTGTCTCTCTACATAAGGAGTTGGTGAGTTAAAATTAAGTATAAGCCCTTATAATTATTAGAGCGGAGTTGAAATGAGTGAGAAATGGTATTACGTTTTTTCTGGCGAAAGAAAAGGCCCTGTTGAAAAAGAAGACATCCTGGCACTGGTACAAAATGGCCAACTAAACGATGAAGATTACGTTTGGAGAAAAGGGTTTGAGAACTGGATGAAGCTTGCCACTGTGGAAGAGCTTAAACAGGTTGAACAAGCACCTATAGAGATGGATACAGAGCTGCCTGAGCCAATTCAAACTCAGAAAGTATTAAACCTATCTCAATGTGACGACCAGGAAAAAATGTTTTTCATTAAAACTGGTGCAGACAGAGGTAAGCAAGAAGTAGAATACGGACCATTTTCACTTCAAATACTAAAGCGCTTATATGATGAGAATAGAGTAAATGGTAAAACATTTATTTTCTGTAAAGATATGCAAAACTGGCAACCACTTGCCGATGTTGATGGCTTTGAAGAAGTCTTTGAAGAGGCACCTCCAGTTATCAAGGAAGAGGATAGAAGGGCGTTTAGAAGAAAGCCATTTATTGCTCGCATGTTTATCGAAAATAACAATACTGTCTTTGAAGGAATCTGTAGAGATGTCTCAATAGGCGGGATGCAAGTACTTGTCGACAACTTTCCAATACAACCAGGCAAGCGTATCTCTATTAATGCGCATCCTGAAAATAGTGACTATCACTTTACGGCCTCTGGTGAAATCGTAAGAGAGCTGGAAGGTGGACTTGGATTCTCATTTAGGTTTATCAATTTAAATGAAGAGGCGGTAAAGGCGATTAATTCTTATATCGCCCAAGTACAAATTTGAGTGAAGTGACTAAAACTCCCCATGTCTTTCGTGATGGAAACTTCGCTTCGTGCGTGGAAGGGGCCCATGTTTCTTTTAAACAATACAGTCATGGGCCAAAACTCAATAAAAAAGTAAAACACATTATCTTGCAACATGGTGCTATTGAGTACCACAAAAGACATATGGATCTAATCCTCACCCTTTTGGACAAATACAAAAAAGGTGTTGTGATCTCATGCATGGACCTTGTGGGACATGGCTATAGTGGGGGAGCAAGAGCTTATGTTGACGAGTTCGATAGCTATCTAAAAGACTTTTTAAGCTATTCTAGAATCATCTCAGACATCTACCATCAAGTTGAAGTTGAAAGCACACACATTGTTGCACACAGTCTTGGTGGAATGATTACATTAAAGGCCATGGTGGATTGCCGTGACCAATTACCGTTTTCAATTG
>JAGSHJ010000454.1 GCA_023954595.1 Bacteriovoracaceae bacterium
AATTATCTGCACGGCCTCTATATCTTCTGAGGGATTTCTGAATGAGCCGATGCCAAAGTCTACGTGGTGTTGAAGGATTTTCTCTGTAAGTCCGTCTAATAGGTCAATATTTAGTTCAAAAGATAGAGATGTTCTTTTGGAGAAGAAGTCCTCAAGTGCCGGACTTATTTTAAATAAGGGGCAAATAGCATCAATGATGAGGGACAATTCGGTTTCATAGTCTAATGAAAGCTCTTTAGCGAATGTATCTAATTCCCTAAATGATTCCATTGCAGTTTGCGCCTTTTTATAGAAGGCCTTTCCTACTTCGGTTAATTCTGGGCGGTAGTTTTCTCTTGAAAAGAGTTGAAGCCCATATTCTTGCTCCAATTTTTTAATCGCAGTACTGAGGCTAGGTTGAGTTTTATGGAGTAATTCTGAGGCAGCCTTAAAACTTCCCTCGTTAACGATAGATTCCAGTGTAACTAGTTGATCATACGTCATGTGAACCTCATTTTATAATTAAATATTATATTGTTTATAAATTAATAATAGTTTTAATTTATATAAAAAGAAAGCATAATTCTTGCAACACATAAAAACCAGGAGAAAAAATAATGAAAAAACTGTTCACTAGCCTAATGTTAACAATGGCCTTTACTGCAAATGTATCTGCTTTTGAGATTGATCAAAGTAAAAGCTCACTCACATGGAAAGGCACAAAAGTAAGTGGAGAACATTACGGACAGGTATTCCTTAAGAAAGCAAGCGCCAAAATAGAAGATGGAAAGCTTCTAGGCGGAGAATTTGTTGTTGATATGGATTCAGTCACAGTTACAGATCTTGAGGGTGAATGGGCCTCTAAGTTTCTATCGCATATTAAAAGCGGTGACTTCTTTGATGTGAAAAAATATCCAGAGTCAAAGCTAGTAATCAACTCTGTTAAAGGAAACAAAGTTAATGCAACTCTAACAGTAAAAGATAAAAGCGGTCCTGTAAGCTTTACTTATAAAAACGAAGGTAAGGCAATCGTAGGTGACTTTAAATTTGATAGAACCAAATTTGGAATGATCTACAACTCAGGGAACTTCTTCAAAGATTTGGGCGATAAACTTATCCATAACGATGTTTTGGTTCAGTTTAAATTAGTTCCAAAAAAGTAGGTTTATGATCTATCACAGAAGAGCAGATGAACGCGGCAAAGCTGATTTTAGTTGGCTTGAGAGCTACCACAGCTTCTCCTTTGGACGCTATTATGATGCAAACTTCATGGGATTTGAAAATCTAAGAGTCATAAATGATGACAAAATAGCTGGTGGGGGAGGTTTTAACACACACCCTCACCAAGATATGGAAATCATCACATTTGTGACAAAGGGTGCTCTAGAGCACAAAGATACCTTGGGAAGCCATGCCATAATAAGGCCTGGTGAGATCCAAATTATGAGTGCTGGAACTGGTATATACCACAGCGAACATAATCACCTAAGCGACTCTGATACCACCTTGTTTCAGATCTGGATTGAGCCAAATAAGAAGGGTGTCACTCCTCGATACGAACAATATGACTACATGGATAGACGTGTTGAGAATGGTTTGACGGTTCTAGTGACGCCAGAGGGGGGGGATAAGATAGCTTCAATTCACGCACAGGCAAAAATATCATTGGGTCATTACACCAAGAAAGAGAAGGTTAGCTTAGAGCTTAATTGCTCAAAGAGTTATTGGTTACAAATGGTGGATGGCACAATGAACTGGAAAGGTAGTGAGCTAAATAGAGGTGATGGCCTGGCCTTTAAGGATGAAGATCTTTTTGAGGCCGAAAGCATTACTGATTGTGAGTTCTTGCTTTTTGAGTTGGCATAAAAAAAGGGAGGCATAACCTCCCTTTGTCTATATTTGAATCTTATTCAATTTACTTTGCTAAACATCTCTTGATCGCAAGCTTTAACTTATCGTGCTTAGAGATTAGTGTTCCCATGTTTGCACCGCTTGTACGGCCACAACCGCCGTGAGTGTGAATACCCATAACTTTGCCAGTTGAAACGTTAATTACTGTTGAGCCAGAGTTTCCACCCATTGTATCTACAGTGTGAGAAAAAACTGTTTTTCCATAGAAAAGGCCACCCATTTTCTTTAGCTTTCCAGAATGAGTCTGTTGAGCAAAGTTTTTATCAGGATCGTTGGAGTCTCTACCGTATCCAGTAATCATTAATTCACTGCCTTTCTCTGGAGTCTCAAAGCTTACAGTGTAGAAACCTTGAGCTTCACCAGGAAGTTTTCCTGTAAGAGAGTTTGGCTTGAAGTTCATTACGGCCCAGTCATCGCCAGGACCATTATTTACAGAAATAATTGTTTCTTTATCAATTTGGTACGTATCTTGAGGTCTTGATGCCTGTGGCTCACCGTCAATAGAGATAGGAGTGTTAAATTCAGCATTAACTAGAACTGGCTCACAGTGACCAGCACTGATACCGCAGCTTTCGCTAATCATAGTTACTGTACAACCTGCGTGCTTTTCGCCTTCAAATAGTCTGCCGATTTTAGTGTCGAAAGATAGAACTCTATCATCTTCCTCACCACAGATAGTCTGTACGCCAGCAAATGATTGTACGCTCATCGTGAGCATTAATGTTGTGAATAATCCCTTATACATAATAAGCTTCT
>JAGSHJ010000490.1 GCA_023954595.1 Bacteriovoracaceae bacterium
AAAAGAACTTCTCTGCTACAAATTCAGTTATCGGTATTTAAAAAAGATTTGTTAATTTCATCTAAGGAAAATAGCAAATTAAGCTTCCTTGCCATAAATCAATCACTCTGACCCTATTGATTTTAACTATTTACACTTTTTATAAAACTGCATAATTCAGTGATACGCTCATTTAAATCCATAATACTCAAATCAGGAGAATAGTTCCTTACATAATGTCTTGCTACCTTCACCTTACTCCCCGTGATTGTTTCACCTGTTCTTTTCTTTTCATATTTTAATAAATTTGACCACTGCCCTTTCCCGATTATGGACTTTGCAGAGGTATGTACAGCTAAAACACTTTTTTCCACCTGCCCATTATCAAGATAATTTTCAACTTCTCGACCTTTCGTTACCCAAGCAAAGCCTTTCCCAGTATTAAATTCACTTTTCAGTCGCTTTTTTGTTTTATTCAAATGAGCATTGGGGCTTGACTTATCGCTGTCAAACATAATGACTGTATTTCTATTAAGATTTCTGACTGATAAAAAGTCTCCTAGATTATCCTTTAACTCATCGTTATCCTCAGCAGAAAGGTGACTAAATAGTCTTCCTCCATAGAACATGATTGAATAATGAACTCCTTCAATTAAATCTGGGTTTTTATGCTTCAACCAGTAATTTAAATAAATTCTATCTGACGGCCCTTCAACCCATACGATACAATTTGCCTGTAAGATGTCCGAGGCCTTATACCCAAGGTCATTACATATATTAGAACGTTGTTTAGTACTTGATATTGCTTCTACTTCTGTTACCCCTTCTGTTTGTATCACATGGAATATTTCAGCAGGTACAGCATCTAATAAATGTGCAGAATGTGTAGTAAAGAAATATTGGTTATCCGTTTCTTCGGCGAGATATTTCACCAACTTTCTTTGTAATAAAGGATGTAGATGTAATTCAGGTTCTTCAACGCAAATGATTGTATCTTCCAGCAATGTAGATGCAGCAGCTAATATAATAACCTCATGTACTCCCGTACCCAGCGATTCAAGAGGTAGGGTTTTACCATCCATATGTACCAAGATCATATCCCGTTCATATGGTATTTCAATCATTGCACTACTATTTTCTAGAACTTCTTTTAAAAAAGTATTGATGCTATCAAACTTATCTTTATCTTCCTGTTTTAAAAAAGATGGGTTTTGAATTTGGGCTAACTTCTCAATGATACCTTCACCGCTATAATCACTCGCTTTAGTACCTGCCGCCCCAATTTTTCTTATCGCAGGAATAACTTCTACATTTGGAGCTGAGTTAGGGACAGGAATAAACTTTAAAGCATTAATCGTCCCTGGGATCCAGTGCTGCTCCAAACTACCACCAGATGCTCCGCTTAATGACTGCCATAATCTGTTCCATTCATGAGGTTCTAAAACAGATTTTATCCCCTCTCCTACTTCCAGCTCAAAAATGCCATCAGGTGTATTAGAACTATATGTAAACCATTGAGCTCCACTCCCATCTGAAAAGACATCTGAGTTCAATAACTTTTTTACACTTTCTCTTTGTAAATGTTGATGGTTTTGAGGAAGGTTTTTATCCAGAAAAGCCTCTAGATCACTATCGAAAAGAGGGAAAGAAATTTTATATTCTTTTTTTTCAGTTAATCGTGGGTGATCAATATCTAAGAAGTTTGCTTCTTGCTTTCCTATTCGAGGGGAGTTTTGTGATCGAACTCTAGTTAGTAGGTATAAGTAATGCTTCGCAAGAAAATTTATGATATTAGATTTGCCTACATTGTTTTTACCAATAATTAAATTCACCTTTTTGAGAGGTGATATTTTTACAAGTTCATTTCCAATGCTTCTGTAACCAGCAAAACCAAAACCTTTCAAGAGCATGACATTATCCTTAAAAAATGGCTCTAATTAACTAACCTTGTCCCGCTCTATCTTCTCAACAATCGCCGTAGTCGAGCAGTTCTCAACCAGCCCCATCACCCGAACTTCCCCGCCGTAGCCTTCAACAATCTCCCAGCCCACCACACCTTTCTTATCGTAATCGCCACCTTTGACAAGAATATCCGGTTGCACTTCTCTTAATAGAGCTTCTGGCGTGTCACCTTCAAAGCAGGTCACCCAGTCAACAGATGAAAGTCCTGCTAAGACAGCTAATCGCCTATCGACTGAATTGATGGGCCGGCCTTGACCTTTTAGTTTAGTAACCGATTCATCACTGTTTATAGCCAGTACAAGTCGGTCGC
>JAGSHJ010000129.1 GCA_023954595.1 Bacteriovoracaceae bacterium
AAACATATATTGTATTGGATCGGGCCTTGTACCTTAGTGAATTAGGCCATAGTGTTGATGTTGTAGAGGCCTTTGATAGAAAGCTTAGTCCGCGAAACCTCCTCATTCGTTCGAAAAAACAATAAAGATTAATCTATTGAATTTCTAAATTAGTACATTGCCAGATTTATCTATGTAGATGTGATATGAATAATAGGAAATTAAAAACGAAGGTTTTAATGCATCATTATAAACTTAAAATTTCTTATAAAGGCACTGATTACTTTGGGTGGCAGATGCAGCCAGAAGTGGAAAAGCCAACAGTGCAAGGTACGATTTACAAGGTCGTGCAAAAGATAAGCAGGTATCAACAGTGTAGGGTTGTCGGTGCAAGTCGAACTGATGCTGGAGTACACGCTCAAGGGCAAGTCGTTAAGGTGTCTATTCCTTCTTTTTTAGAGCCCTCCAAGCTTCTTCAGGGGATGAATTCAATGCTTCCAATAGACATTCGTGTATTGGAATGTGATGCCTCTACAGATGAATTTAATCCTATAAATGACTCAAAATTAAAAAAATATAGATACTACTTTTCAAATAATGAAATTGAGAACTCTTTTCTAAACGAAACAGTGAATAATATATTTGGAGAGTTGGACATCAATGCCATGCGAGAGGGCGCGAAGCTCTTTGTTGGTGAACATGATTTTTTCAACTTTGCACGCAGAGATGGAAACGCAGCAACAACTGTCAGGACCATTGAGAGCTTTGAGTTGCATGAAGACGTCTACTCTTCACTCAATGGACCTATTTATTACTTTGAGATTGTTGGAAACGGCTTTCTAAAACAAATGGTTAGGTATATGGCATCTGCTCTATTTGCAGTTGGACATAACAAAATAAATCCATCCCTTATCAAAGATTATCTACTTGAGCACAAAGATGACAAGTTATGCCCTAAGTCCAAGGGGCTTGGATTGCATTTGATGTCAGTTGTTTACTAATAAAAAAGGCCATCTCTGGGGATGGCCAAGTATTATTAACCTTAAGCTTGGAGATAGCTTAAATGGTATTTGATATGATCTTCAATAAACGTGCTTATAAAGTAGTAGCTATGATCAAAGCCTTCTCTTTCGTTTAGCATTATCTCTTGATCTGAGTCCTTTGCAGCACTCATGATATTTTGAGTTAAAAGCTCTTTCTCTAAAAACTCGTCACCTAGTCCTTGTTCAATCAGAATTGGTCTTGGGTGTGTATTTCCAGAAGTGATTAACTCAGTAGCATCGTAGTTCTTCCAAGAGTTTGAATCATCTCCAAGGTATCCATTAAAAGCTTTTTGTCCCCATGGGGCCTTGATTGGATTAACAATAGGTGAGAATGCAGAGATACTTTGAAATAACTCTGGGTTTCTAAGTCCAAGAATAAGAGCGCCATGACCGCCCATTGAATGTCCTGAAATAGAGATCTTATCAACTCCAAAGGATTCATTAAGTAGAGAAACTAAATCCTTTTGGATGTAGTCATACATATTGTAGTTACTGTCGTAAGGTGCTTTTGTGGCATTTAAATAAAAGCCTGCACCTGTTCCAAAGTCATATGACTCATCTTCACCTTCAAGATTTAGCCCTCTTGGGGAAGTATCAGGGCATATGATCATTGTCTTTGTATTTGAAAGAGCACGTTGTGCACCGGCCTTGGTGATAAAGTTCTCTTCATTACAGGTAAGCCCTGAGAGCCAAATGATTGCCGAATCAATTTGTTCAATAGGGGCCGGTAAAAAACATGAAAATTTCATTGTTGTTTTTGTGGCACTTGACTCATGCTCTGCAAAGAGAGTTCTGCCAGAGAAATGCAAATGTTCTTTTAAAGTTTTAAAGCTCACATCTACTCCATTGTAAAATCAATTACAGTTCTAATACTCTTGCCTTGTTTCATAAGATCAAAGGCCTCGTTGATTTTACTCAGAGGTAGTTTGTATGTAACGAGATCATCAAGATTGATTTTTCCATCCATATATTGGTCAACGTATCCTGGTAGTTCTGTTCTACCTTTAACTCCACCAAATGCGCTTCCTCTCCAAACTCTTCCAGTTACAAGTTGGAATGGGCGAGTGCTGATCTCTTGACCTGCTCCGGCAACACCAATAATAATTGATTCACCCCAACCTTTGTGGCAACACTCAAGTGCAGCACGCATCAGATCAACGTTTCCAATACACTCAAAAGAGTAGTCAACTCCACCTTCAGTCAGTTCAACAATTACATCCTGAATTGGCTTGTCGTAGTCTTTTGGATTTATAAAGTCTGTTGCTCCAAACTTTTTTGCCATTTCTGCTTTATCGTTATTAATGTCTATACCAATGATACGACCAGCTTCTGCCATCTTTGCACCTTGGATGACTGAAAGACCAATTCCTCCAAGACCAAATACAGCAATTGTCGCGCCTTTCTCAACTTTAGCAGTATTGAATACCGCTCCAATACCAGTTGTTACTCCACAACCTAGAAGACAGACTTTATCCAAAGGTGCCTCTTTACTTACTTTTGCTAGAGATATCTCTGGAAGTACTGTGTACTCAGCAAATGTCGATGTACCCATGTAGTGATAGATTGGCTTTCCATCTTTTGAGAATCTACTTGTGCCATCTGGCATTACACCACGGCCTTGAGTTTCACGTATTCTTTGGCATAGATTTGTTTTACCGGATGTACAAAACTTACAAGTCCCGCACTCTGGTGTGTATAGAGGAATAACATGATCACCTACGCTTACAGAGGTGACGCCCTCGCCAATCTTTTCGACGATTCCGCCGCCTTCATGGCCTAGGATTACAGGAAAAATGCCTTCAGGGTCAGAGCCTGAAAGGGTATAAGCGTCTGTGTGGCAAACACCTGTGGCCAGGATCTTTACTAAAACTTCGCCTTTTTTAGGTTCTTCTAGATCTACCTCTTCGATTGATAATGGCTCGTTTGGTCCCCATGCTACTGCAGCTTTTACTTTCATATTTATTCCTTTAGTTGTGTTTTGATCTATTCTAGGTTTAGTTCGATTTATTGACAATACATAGCTTTGTTAACATATTGTTTCTATATGAAAACAATCAATACTATCAATTCTCTAGCGATATTTGAAAAAGTGGCCAGCACCAAAAGCTTTACAAAGGCGGCCAAGGAGTTTGAAATCTCCAAGGCACACGTCAGTAAGACCATTTCTGAGCTTGAGGCCGAGCTTAAATGCCAATTGTTTAACCGCTCTACTAGAACTGTCGAACTAACTGAGACTGGTGAAAATCTACTGTTGAACTGCAAAAAACCTCTCCAACAATTAGAGCAGGCCAAGCTCTCTGTATTGAATTCTTCTCAAGAGCTCAAAGGCAAGATTAAGGTCAGCCTTGCTGGTCTTTTTGGTGAGCAACACATCGCTCCAATCATTATTCAATTCATGAAAAACTATCCCCAAGTAGAAGTGGAGATGAGCTTTTCTGAAGAGATCGTAAATTTGATTGAAGACAAAGTTGATCTTGCGATTCGAGTTGGTGCGTTAAAAGATTCAAATTTAATTACACGCCAAATTGCAACAAGAAGGGAGTTTGTTTGTGCGACGCCTGAGTTCGTCCACAAGCATGGAAGACCCTTACATCCTAAAGAGTTAGTTAAGTTTAACTGCCTACAGGGATCGGCCCAAAGCTGGAATTTTAAAGTTTCGAAAAAATTGTATAACATTAAACCTAGTGGGAACTTTAAAAGTAATAACGCGCGAAGTGTTTTATCGGCAACCTTGGGCTCACTAGGTATATGTAAGCTACCAGATGTCTATGTTGATAAGTATATTAGAAACGGACAATTAATTAGTCTTCTAGATCAATACGTACAAGATAGTGTTCCCATATGGGCCATTACTCTTGAGAGAGAAAAATCACCATTGATCTTGAAGCTTTTAATAAAAGAGATCGAACAAGAACTTAAAAAAGGAAAAAGGGAAGTCTAATGAAGCTATTAATTTTACTCATGACCTTTGTAGGAATCTCTATGGCAGAGGTTGAAAGATTTCCATTGCGAGGAGAGGGAAGCTATTCATGGCTTTTTATAGCCGTATATGATGCCGCGTTGTTTGCACCTGCTGGCGACGATATTTATAGTAAAGAGTTTCGACTAGACCTTAAATATAAGCGCTCTTTTGATGGTGAAGACATTGCCAAGCAAAGTGAGAAAGAGATGTTAAGCGCCGGTGTGAGTGAAGATCTAATTAAGCTGTGGAGAGATAGAATGAGAGCAGTCTTTCCTGATGTTAAAAAAGGTGATGTCATTTCGGCCCTCTTTAAACCTAATGTGGGTGTGAGTTTTAAATTTAATAGAAGTGAGACGCTAGGTTCATTCAATGATGTTGAGTTTTCAAAACACTTTTTAAACATATGGCTTGGTGAAAAAACAAGTGACCCTAAACTTAGACGTAAATTGTTAGGGAGAAAATAATGAAGATTCTAATAAACGCCGCTATAGCACTGCTTTTTATTTCATGTTCAGGGCAACAACTGTCTTCTTACGAAAAGGAGCAACCAACTCTTGAACTGAAGGAGTTTTTTAAAGGTAAGATCTATGCTCTAGGTATTGTTCAGAGTAGATCCGGTGAAGTCATTCAAAGATTTCAAGTCGACATTATAGCCCACTGGGATGGTGATGTTGCGACCTTGGATGAGAGTTTTGTTTACTCAGATGGATCAACTAGTAAGAGAATATGGACATTGAAAGAGATTGCGGCGAATGAATATGAGGGGCGAGCTGCTGATGTTATCGGTAAGGCCAAGGGAAAGACTGCAGGAAATGCTTTTCAATTTAGATACGATCTTGACGTTCCTGTAGGGGATTCAACTTACAAAATACATATTAATGATTGGATGTACCTGCTTGATAACAATACCTTACTTGCAAGAAGCTATATGAGTAAATTCGGATTTGACGTTGGAGAAGTTACCATTGTGATGATGAAGGAGAGATTGTGAACGAAGTAGTAAAGTGGTATGAGCAGCTAACTCCTGAAAGTGTGAGATAAATCACTAAGTACTATACAGATGACGCTTTTTTCAAAGACCCATTTAATGAATTAAATGGAGTTGGCAATATTCAAAAAATCTTTGAGCACATGTTTGATAATCTCGAATCTCCAAGGTTTATATTTATAGACAAGATCGAAGGCCCTCAATCGATGTTTTTAACTTGGGATTTTAAATTTAGTTTAAAATCTAGAGAGTTCTCCATTCATGGAAGTTCGCATTTAAAATTTGATGATAGCAATAAGATTAATTACCACAGAGACTACTGGGACGTCGGTGAGGAATTACTAATGCATATTCCAGTAATTAAGAAAATATACTCTATGTTTAGAAGCAAATTGGCGATTCATTAATGAGCATGTTGAAAGTTCTTCTACTTCAAGGTAGTTGGTTTTTAATTGTTCTATATGCTAAGAGCTTTAGCATTTTGACAGCAGCTATTTTCGCCTTAAGCGTTATGGTGCTGAATTATATATTCTTCAGTCCTAGGAACTCTTCAATTAAATATACTCTAAGCGCATTTGTTTTTTTAGCTGCTGGTGTATTGCATGATGGTGTGTTACTCATGTTCAATATCGTTGAGAATGAATCGTACACTTTTTCATATCTGGCCCTATGGCCTATCTTTATGTGCTATTACGACGACATATTTAAAAAGTTTAAAGATATTAATGTCTACTTACTATCCATTGTGGGTGGTATTGGAGCGTCATTAGCATACTGGTCTTGCATTAGACTGGGTGCGCTAAGTCTCAACGATGGACATGAGGTTGCCTATATTGGTAGCGTCTATGTTATGTGGGCCTTATTTTTTCCAGGAAGTATAAAAATGTTTAATAAAGAAAGCCTATGGGATTGGATTTTAGATAAAACAATCATTTTCTCCTTTGATAATACAGGATTTAGAAGGCACGCAAAAGATTTTGATGAAGACATTAGTCAGTACTCTTTAAAGTCCAAAAATGCTCTAGTCACTGGCGGGAGCTCCGGCATAGGTGGCGAAGTTGCTAAACAGTTGTCACGTCTAGGTATTTCAGTTTATTTCACAGGAAGAAACAAGGACAAGGGAGAGACCTTTAAAAAAGAAGTTGCCCATTCTGAATTTATTTCTCTGGATATGGCCGATTTGTCAGCTATAGATGAGTTTTGTAAAAACTGCGAAAACTTTGACTACCTAGCTCTTAATGCTGGTGGCATGCCTGAAGAAGTTCAGTTTAATGAGGAAGGTGTCGAGTTTCAATGTGCTTCGCAATTAGTGGGACACTACCTTTTAATTGAGGCGCTTCGTAAGTATGGCAAAATTAATTCTGGGTGCCGTATTGTTTGGGTTAGCTCTGGCGGGATGTATTTAAAAAAGCTTGATCTTGAAAAGTTGTTCTCAGGCAATGAATATGAAAAAGTTGATACCTATGCCAATGTAAAGCGTGCTCAGGTTACACTAGTGGAAGAGCTTGCAAATAATGAACAATGGAGAGGTTTTACAATCACTTCTATGCATCCAGGTTGGGTTGGCACAAGTGGACTAAAGAATGCTCTTCCTAGATTCTATAATCTTATGGAGAGTAGATTAAGAAGCGAAGAACAGGGTGCTGATACTATCACTTGGCTACTTGTAACGAAATCTTCTACTGAATCTGGTTCGTTTTACTTTGACCGAAAAATTGTATCTCCCTACATCTCTAAAAAATACAATCCATCACAAGAACAAAGAGAGGAGCTTGTCACAAGGCTTGAATCCCTTATAAAAGCTCAATTGGATAAGTAGGGTTTAGTTACTGTTAGAAGGCCAATACCGGGTCGTCATCCCTATACCAAGTTGTAATGGCGTAACGTTTGGAATTAGTTGGTAATACTTCATGAAAGATATCTTTTGAGAAGAAACATACCATCTTCCCCTGCTTGGGACGTACAATCTTGTCTATCTCATTAATGTTGTCTCTATTGTAAATCACAAGTTCTCCACCATCGCTACAATCACTTAGGTAGATTATAAGAGTCAATTGTCTGGCCCTTGTTAGCTTAAGCTGGTCTTTGTGTTTTTTATAAAAGCCACCTTTTTCATAAAATGAGTATTGTGATTCAAAGTGTTTTAAAGACAGAAAGAAGTTTCTTGATACCTCTGTTTGAAAGGCTGTAAGGTAGGTCTTAAGTGTTATTAGTTCCGGGGTTTCGTTCCAATTGTTAATCCAAGCGATTGAACCTTTTCTTATGTCTTGTCGAAGTTTTTCATATCCCGAGTTGCCAACCTTGGCAGTTTTAAACTGCTCATAACTCATGGATTCGAAGTTATTTTGTATTGATTGGGATATTTCAATTGGAAACCAATTGTCTACTTCTGCCCAGCCTTTATTGGTTAGTTGTTCAAAATAATGTGGTTGATTTAATTCCATTATTTCTAATGGAGGAGAGTCGCTCGTTTTAATCAAACTATCTGCACTGTTCATACCTAATAAACCCACTTTTAAAAGCAATCCAAATAGCAAAAATGTAACTAGAGATAATTATCAGTAAAGTATGTCCTTGCCTAGATAGAAAATCAGTTAATAATGCACGTCTATCTTCTGTACTTCACAAAGCTGCAACCTCTGTTCGGCTTCCAGTCTCCATAGTAGGTGTCGCATTTAAAGATAGGGCCTCTATTTATATCAATGTTGCCTGGAAAACGATCTGCGTTAGGAGTCAGTTGGTCTAATGTGGTGCGTGCTAATTTTTTATTAGGAAGCTTCTTATTGTCATTTGTAACCCAAGTCATATACCCGGCAGTTCGATAGGCCCTGGCTCTTTTAATTAAAGGCATTGCCTCAACCCATCCATCATTGTTTCTGTCTTGCCATTCCTGTCCATAGCTATTTTGAACCTTAAATAAGATCTTACATGATTGCGCATTACAAGATTCCTTTATACCTACAATGGTAACTGCGTGTGGAGCACATGTATTAGGTCTGCCTTTTATAAAGTAATCAGAAGAGCAAAAAGATAGGGATACAGGTACGTTATTTAAGACAAGACC
>JAGSHJ010000310.1 GCA_023954595.1 Bacteriovoracaceae bacterium
AGTAACGTGTTTTTACTCTTACTGTCTCTATTGTCATGTTTCCTGTAACTCTAAGTTTTAAGTCTCTAAGAGAGTTAGATCCACTTATTCTGATTGTTTGAGTGCCTCTATTTACCACTGTTGCCACTCCATGAACTGAACCTCTACTTTGAACAACGATGCTTCCATAACCTCTGGCCACAAATGTTAGGGCCTCAACAGGGGAGTAAACATCTACTCTTGAACCTGCTCTAGAAAGAAGTTGGTCAAGGTTCATTACTTGGTTTCCACGAAACTGCTGGTTAAGGTGAACTTGAGCTGAGCCTTGGTTTCCACCTCTTCTTGGGTCACGAGCTTGTTGTGTTTTAAGACCTACCATTTGGATGTAGGCGTCACCTCTTACAACTACTTTGATTTGGCGCAGCCCTTGTCCTATAACTGATGGCATATGTGCCGGGATTTGTAGTGCTAGTCTAGAGCTCTGTGAGTTAAGTGTTTGTGGAAATCCCACTAGCTGTCCGTTTACTTTAAGTTGTACAGTTGCTTGCCCGTAGTATGAAGTTGAGTTTCCTTTAACGATTACCTTTTTAACTTGAAGTCCCTGTAGACGAGCACCTGTTTGATTTTTAACAAGTCTTTTGACCGCGAAAACTTCATGTCCATAGACCTGCTTATTAACTCTGGCCTTTAGAACTCCCTGGCCTTGGCCTGGGTTTCTTGGTGGTGTGTAGGTCGATTGGATAACCGCTACAAGCTTTGCAACTCTCACTTCACCTTTAGCCGCGAGCACCAATTTATCTTGCGGCTGTAGAGAAGCTGGAGTTTGCATTGAAATCTCCATTGAATATGATGAAGGAGCTAATGCCTGCAATCTTTGTCCATTATGCTTTAAAACGAGTTTCGCGTTTTCATATGAGCTTGCCTCTACTCTTAATGCAATTAGTCTTGAGCCATCTCTTAATGCCTGTTTTAGGTTTAGCTCTCGCATCAAATCAAGCTTATCTCCCTTTCTAAGGTACTGCTCGATATAGGCCACCTTCTCTTGTGTGCCGTATTGTGCGAATGACGGTGTTGCTGCTGCTACAGTGAGCAGAAGTGTTAACGATAGTAGACGTAGAAGTGACAACTTCATAAAATTCCCCTTTTTTGTGTGGTAATTACAATTGAGAACAATCATTGTTCTAAGTGGCTTTACGATTAACTGAGCAAATGGGGTGCCAACTTTTTGTGGCAACAACTAAATTGATTTGCTTTGACCCTTGTCATATGTTAAATGCTTAAAAACTGGTATGTTTCAGTATGAAATGTAAGTAATTCTAAGTTTCTAGCATGGATGCCTCTTGGTTCAACTTGGCACTGACCCGATTAAAAGGGCCAAAAAGAACCCGACAAAATTACTAAAGTAGTGGCACTTTGGCGCCGATACTTAAACTCACAGTGAACTAAAATTTTTTATATAGAGAATGACAGCGGATAAAAAGGAGAAAGTATGTCGAAAACGGCGAAGTTGGACCTTGGAGATAAAACGATCGATCTTCCTGTAATTGAAGGTACAGAAGGTGAGATGGCTGTGGATATTTCCAAGCTTAGAGCACAAACAGGGTATATCACTTACGACAATGGCCTAGGTAACACTGGATCTTGTCTTTCTGATATCACTTATATTGATGGTGAAAAAGGTATTCTTAAGCACAGAGGTTATACTATTGAGAACCTTGCTGCTAAATCAACTTTCTTAGAAGTTAGTCATCTAGTATATGCTGGCAACATTCCTTCTAAAGAAGAGTGTGATGCGCTTAAATCTCAAATCAAAGAGAACTCTAAGATTCCTGAAGGGATCAAGAGCATCATTAAGTCTTTTCCAAAAGACGCTCACCCAATGGGTATTACTTCTGCGGCTATGGTTGCGTTGTCTGGATTCTACCCAGATCTACTAGATCAAGACCTAACTGATGACCAGAAGAAAAAAGCATTCCCACTACTTATGGGTCAGCTTAAAACAATTGCTGCTGCTGTTTATAGACACGGTCAAGGTAAAGACTTCATCGAGTCTAACCCTAAACTAGATTACACTAGTGACTTTCTTTATATGATGAATGGTGAAGAGCCGAATGAAGATGTTGCAAAAGCATTGGACGTTCTTCTAGTACTTCACGCTGATCATGAGCAAAACTGTTCTGCTTCAACTGTTAGAGTTGTAGGTTCTTCTAAGGCAAACTTGTTTGCTTCTATTTCAGCAGGTATCGACGCTCTTTGGGGCCCACTTCACGGTGGAGCAAACCAAGCAGTTCTAGAGATGTTGGATGCGATTAAGCAAGATGGAGGCGGTTATGAAAAATTTATCGCAAAAGCAAAAGATAAAGAGGACCCGTTCCGTCTTATGGGATTTGGCCACCGTGTATACAAGAACTTTGATCCTAGAGCGAAAGTTATCAAGGATTACTGTGATGTTGTCCTTGAAAAACTCGATGTCCAAGATCCGCTCCTTGATATAGCGAAAGGTCTTGAGCAAACAGCTCTAAGTGACGAGTACTTTGCGCAAAGAAAACTGTTTCCAAACGTAGATTTCTACTCTGGCATTATCTATAAAGCATTAGGTATTCCTACTAACATGTTTACAGTAATGTTCGCTCTTGGCCGTCAACCTGGTTGGATGGCACAATGGAAAGAGATGATCGAAGCTCCAGGCATGAGAATCACTAGACCTAGACAGGTTTACACTGGAAAAACTGACGAAGAGCTTTAATCGTTCGTCCTGATTGATTTTTAAACAACAAGGCCTCTTTAAATGATTTGTTTGCACAGATTATTTAAAGAGGCTTTTTTATGCATACTTTTTCTAATTTAATGAATGTAACCCAATCATGTTTCCTTCGGTGTCATACACTAGTGAGACGAATCCATATTCACCAATCGCGAACTTGCTCTTTTCGACCTTGCCACCAAACTTAGAGACACGTTTTTCCTCGGTACTACAATCTTCACATGAGAAATAGACCAAGACACTGTTATTACCCGCCTTAAATTCAGACATTTTCACTAATGCCCCATTTGCCCCATAGGAATTCATATCCCCTGGGAAGGACCACATTTCAAATTCCGTATCACTGTCTGTCGGATCACTTATTGATTCTAATTTTTGCTCAAACACAGACTCATAAAATCTTTTCGCTCGCTCCATATCATCTACATAAATCTCATACCAGCCGACAGTATTTGTTTTCATAAAGACCCTCCAATTTATCTAAAATTAGAGCACCTAGTAGCAGGATTCGTCAATCAAGTAGGTTTATACTTCTATCTAAACGATTTTCAGATATTGGTTAGATTAGGGTTTGTTAAATGAATAGGGGCGTGAAAAGCAATGAAGACCTTCACTTGGAAGGCCTTTTTTATTTGTATTAATCAATTTGAATGTAATCAGGAAGAGGGATTTGTTTATATCCTCCTACCTCAAGAGACTTAGGGTGTTCATAGTTTTCCAAAAGTCCCTTATCAACCAGAAACGAACCTTTTAACTCGTCGTCTTCGATGTTGTAGGTGTTTCCGTAATTGGCCTTTTTATTAAAGTAGTCAGTGATCAGCCCCTTAGGGTAATACTGAACAACTGTTGGTGTTGTATCCACTTTATATGTGCCAAATTCAATAACTTCCTTGGCATACATCTTGTCTATTGTAAGCTCCTTAACTCCTGACTTTCCTTTAGGAGCCTTTGTTAGAACATAATTAAATGGCAATGCATGCTCGTTTGAGCTCTCTGTGGTGCTCAAAGATTGAAGCTCGTCATATAGACTTGTAAGAGAGGGATTATAGGCCTCTTCCCTTGCGTAAATCTTAAATACTGTCGTTCCTACTGGAAGAAGGTCTCTAAGGTATGTAATGGCCTCATTATTTAGTCTTGAACACCCTGTTGAGCCCCATCTATTGTAACCGGCCCCCTCGATAAAACGGTTGCTGTCCTTGCCACGTCCAATTGTTCCGTGCATCCACTGACCGCCAGCATTAGGGGTCAGGTGAGCGGTGTACCAGCCAAAAGGCCCTCTTACAGGTTGATCTTTACCA
>JAGSHJ010000144.1 GCA_023954595.1 Bacteriovoracaceae bacterium
GGTTCTGTTACTTATAGCTTCAAGAACCCAGGACTTAATGATCTGAAATCTTTTTCTACGCAAGATTCATTCTCTGTGAATGTTCGTGATGGGAAGTTTCAGTATCCATTAGAGGGAACAGCTTTGATTATTTTTAAAAACGGTGAAGTTCTTAAAAAGACTTTTGTAAT
Source organism: Bacteriovoracaceae bacterium (assembly GCA_023954595.1). Taxonomy (GTDB): domain Bacteria; phylum Bdellovibrionota; class Bacteriovoracia; order Bacteriovoracales; family Bacteriovoracaceae; genus UBA845. The sequence goes on from JAGSHJ010000144.1 coordinate 171, forward strand.
TAACCAAAACTAAGATTAAAGGAGATAATTATGTTTAAAGTATCTAAAACCATTGCAGCAGCAGCTGTCTTATCAACACTTGCCATCCCTACGGGGGCGTTTGCTAGCGACATCGTTGCTGACAGTGTTTCAAATTGTGGGGTTCCAGTATGTGACATGCAGGCCACTTTGAAAAAATTGGAAAAAATGAATGAGAGTGAGCGCTATAGCTATGCTAATCAAATGAAAAATGACCATCTAAAAACTACCAATGTTGAAGTTCTGAATAATTTGATAGAGCTTGGACAGGAAATGAAAAAAATAAGTCAGGTTAAAGGCGATGCTGATTGGGTTATTAGAGAGGCGGCAGCGCTTGCTAACAATGCGATCTTAAATCTTGCAAAGTATTCTGAAATGAACGCAGAAGCTATAAGTACTCTTTATATGAAACTTGATAATGCTACCAAGAGATATGAAGTTATTGCATTTTGGCAGAGTCAGGTACATCAAATTGAAGATGTACAGGTTCTAGAAGAGCTAATTCATTTCGCAAAGAACGCACAAGATCACTCTATTGCTATTGAAGATGAAGGGTGGATTCCGAGAGCTGCTTCCAGTCTAGCGTCTGAGGCCACAGTAAGACTTGTAGCACTTGAGCCTGCACACGAGGGTGTGTATCAAGTAGAAATCACAAACGCTCAGTCTAAGATGCTTGGGTTTGATCGTGTAATTGTTCTAGATTCTACTTCATCAAGTAACCTGGCAGTCCACTTTGTAAATACAACTCTTAACCAAACAGTTTTTGCTTATGAGCAGGCCACAATTCTTGGAAATACGATTTCTGGCACTAGTTTAAGTTCAAACGGTATGAGTTCTAAGTTTGAGCTTCAGTTCGACCGTGAAACGGGCGTTATCTCTGGTGAAATCCAAAGTACACGAAATAAGCTTATTGAGTTCAATGGCTCAAGAAACTTTACAGTTCAAGACTTAATTGAAGGTAAAGCTCCTTACACTCTTGAGTCTAACGATGTGATTGGTACTATGCAAGGGAGTATCCTAGGTGTAGAAGGCGAGCTATCTATTCAAAGTTTTGCCGCAAACACTTATTCAGCTAGCTTCATCTCAAAAAACGGTGAGCTTGTTATGGACTTTCACGGTAAATTCTTTCCAAAAAGAGGAGTTCTTGCACTAACTCATAATAACAAAGTTAAACTTGTTCTTGCTTTGAGAGCTGCTACTCAAGGTATTCTATGGCAAGGAGCATCCTTCTCGACTACAAATGGCGAAGTTAATACTGCCATCTTTACACCGCTAAACTAATTTTTATCCTCCCTAGCTTCGGCTAGGGGGGTATCACTTTCTCAAGTAGGGATCATCATGCACACCGAAACAAAGTTTACCGAAGCAGAGTTGGACGTTGTTAAGAACCTTGATTTTCAGATTCGTACATCTGGGTTTCAAAATATTTTAATCGCTGCGGATTACCCAAAAGAAGGGCATCTAGAAGTCGCCAAGAAGTTAGGCAGTTTAATAGAACGATTTTATGGACGTAACGTGAAAGTGGTTGATCTGTCATGTGAAAGGAAGCATAAACCTTCAAACCGTGATGAAGTAATATTTCTAGTTCATGAAGTTAAACGAAACCCTCAAGCCAATAAGCTTTATGAAGGTGTCTTGGACAGCGCCGTCATTGTCAGGAGTAAACACTCCGTCGGAGTTAAGAAGAAAAGATACGTAAGTGATTTGATTAAAGACGCAAACCTGCCTGTCCTAGGCCTTATCTACAATCAGGTGTAAAAATGAAGAACGATCAAGTTATTATTAAGGATTTAGTAAAAACTCTCTTTAAGTATAAATTATCAATTATTTTGATTATAGGCTTTTTTTTAAGTTTCTCAATAAGCCTGTCCGAGTTTTTACAAAAACAATATAAGTCTCAGTTTGAAATTAATGTTTATTCAAAATACTTCAAAAACCCATTGATCTCTGAAATTGTCCCTGGAGTTTATAATATTCCGGAGATGAGGTTCACTATCGATTCTATGGTTAAGGAGTCCATCAGTGATGACTATCTGGATCAACTTGCAATTGATTACGGGTTCTATGCTCTAGATCTTGAGGAAGAGAAAATCGCTAAACAGCGACAATTTTTGAGAGAGCGATTTAAGTACTATTCCACTGGAGGACAGAGTTACAAAGTCTCATTCGAAGATGTGGATCCCTACAGGGCCAAAAAAATTGCTGAAAATACCCTTGATAGAGTTAAGGGGCACTTTATAGATGGACGTATCCAAACAATTGAATTGGTGAAGCAAATTATGCTTCAGCGTCTTCAGGCGTTAAACGCCTCTCAGAAAATTACTACTAGCGGCTCGGATAAAGCACTTGCTTCAAGATCGCCTGAGGTTTTAAGTGCAGAGCTTAAAAAAATTCAATCAAATATTGCCGCTCTGGGGAAACAGTATCATTCATCCCATCCAAAGCTTCAGGAACTATTCGCTAGAAGAAAGACTATCAAAAATTGGCTACAGGAGTTTAATACTCAATTTGATGGTCTAGATACAACGAGTACCGCTGTGGCCATGCCAATGGATAAAGAAGTCAACGGACAACTAACAGGTAAGTTTTTTGCCAAGTACCATGATTTTAACATGGCACTAGACATTGAGAAACGATCTCTTGCTACTTATATAGGTATCATTGAAAGACCTCAATTGCCGATCACTCCTATATGGCCAAAAAGAAGGCTGTTCGCCGTCTTAGGCTTTTTACTTGGGGTGACCTTTGCTTTTATTTATGTGGTTGTTAAAGAGCTTTTTCTGCCTGGTAGAGAAGAGCTAATCAAGGCCGAGGCAAAAGAACTAGGTGTTTCTTACCTGGGCACTACGCAATGCAGATTTGTAAAGGTGGAGCAAAGCTCAGATGCAAAATTAACTAGTCTTGAACCTAGAGCGTTAACGCACTAATGAAAGATCTAGAACTATTCATAGTAAATTCACATCAAGTGTTCTTTGCGCTGCTTGGGTTAGCCTTTTGTTTTTTTCTGTTTCTTGATTTGGATAAACTAAAAGAGAGCTCTGGGGCCAATAGAAGGCAGTTCTACACTGCAATTATATTTATAACAGGAGTTGGATTATCATTTGCCTTTATGGATTCGTGGCAGGGACGTGGGCTGTGGTTTGGTGTTGAATTCGGTCTTTTGTGTTCATTATGTTTGGTCAGTCCAAAGTATGCCGCAAGCTTCTTTTTATTTTTATTATTGGTGCGTCCTTGGGAAACGTTTAATAATCAATTAATGGAGAGCATGCCGCGGGATGTTTTCTATTTGTGTATGATCTCTTTGATAGGCCATAAACTCGCTAATAGAAGATTCTATTTTAGAGCAAATTTTTCCACAGTCATGGTCATTGCCTTTGCAGTTTGGTTATTTATGTCTGGTTTTTTAAGTTCTCATTTCTCAGAGGCGATGAAAAATTATAATGAAATATTCTCAAAGGGTGTGATGGTATTTTTATTACTACAAAATAGTTTTGAAAAACCATCGGACCTTTTGCCTGCAAAAGCAGCTTTGGCACTTGCTATTATTGAGTTGGGTATTATTAGTGCTTATTCAACTTACATTAAGAGTCTTGGATCTATTGTAAATGACGAGTTTCAGCGGCTTGAAACTGTAGGGATTCTTGGAAATTCAAATGATATTGCTGCGATTTTAGTCCTTGCAGCACCGTTTTGTTTTTTCTTCTTCTTAAGAACAAAAATTAAGATCTTATCTGAAATGTTGGCGTTAGCCTCTTTTGGTGCCGTTACTTATCTTGTGTGGAGTACCCAGTCTAGGGGGGCACTGCTAGCATTGTTTGCAGGTGTTGGTGCGTTAATGTTTACGAAACTTAAAACAAAGAAATCAATGATCATAGTCGCTAGTACTGTGATTATTGGAGCGTTGATTTCATTTAGCTTTTTACAAAGAAAAGGAGCTGACTTGGATGGTTCTACTGATAATAGAATCATTTATTGGAAGGCAGGCCTGAATATGGCAGTTCGTAATCCATTATTTGGTGTGGGGTTTTGGGGATATAATCGTAATCTTCCTATGTATGCGGTGGGAGGTAACCTAGGTTCTGAGGGCAAATACATGACGGCACACTCGTCATGGGTGCAAGTTCTATCTGAAAATGGGTTTATGGGTCTGTTTCTATTTCTCGGACTTTGGGCCTATGGAATTAAGCATGCTTGGAGGGTGCGCAGTAGGAGCCCTGAATACTTTGTAGCCTTGGCCGGATATGGCACTGCAATTACATTTCTATCCCACGCATATCTTTTATATCCCTATATCATATTAGGGTTATCTATTACGCATTCATTTCTTGAAACAGACGAAAGAATTACCTTGGAAAAACAATATATAAATGGAGAGCTTGCATGGCAGAGTTAAGTATCTTTTTTACTTTCTTGATTGGTTACACCTATGGTGGCTACTTTTTCGTTGCTGTTGTGCTTGGTCTTATTTTAAAGCGCAAAGTTAAAAAAGTTGATATTCGGCCAACAGTTACCCTTATGATTGCTGCATATAATGAACAAAAAGATATTTGTAAAAAAATAGAAAACTCTCTTGAACTTGACTACCCAAAGGACAAGCTTGAGATAATGGTCGTGAGTGATGCAAGTAGTGATGATACTGATATGCTTGTTAAAAGATATGAAGAATATGGAGTAAAACTATTAAGAATAGAGGGAAGAGTGGGGAAAACGGAGGCCAGAAATCAGGCCATGGAGAAAGTTGATTCCGAGATCGTGATGTTCTCAGATGCTACAACTCACTATCACAAAGATATTATCAAAAAAATGGTCAGAAATTTTGCTGACCCAAAGGTTGGGATGGTTACTGGCCACCTAAGATATGTCGATGCTAATGAAAGCCAAATGGGTGCCGGACAAAAACTATTTTGGAAGTATGAGAGCTTGCTTAAAAAGGCACAAACATATTCTGGAACCCTTACTGGATCTGTTGGCTGTGCTAGTGCCTTTAGAAGGAGTGCCTATACACCTCTGCCTTCTAATGTAATCGAAGACTTCACGGAGCCCTTGATGATCATTAAAAAAGGACTCAGAGTGGTTTTTGAGCAGGAGGCCATCTGTGAAGAGTTTACTACCAGCAAATCCGAAGAAGAATGGAGTATGCGCGTAAGAGTCATACGAGGGGGGCTCACGGGTCTCATGTATGCAAAGTCTATTTTGAATCCAATACGCTTTCCTATGGCAAGCTTTCAACTCATAAGTCATAAGGTTCTTAGGTGGTTTGCGCCGCTTATCGCTATCTGTCTATTTATAACATCCTGGCTTGAGGTTGCCTTGTATAGAGAGAGTGAATTTGTATTTACTATATTTTCATTTCAAGTTGTTTTTTATTTGCTAGCTCTGTGTGCTTCTACATTAGAAAAAAATGGCGTGAAGGTTAAGGTATTGAGCTTTGCTCATTATTTCTTCGTGGTTAATGCCGCGGCCCTAAGTGCTGTATACTCTTTATTCTTTACACCTCTAGAGTCAACTTGGGAGCCTAAACGCTAAAGGCATGTAGGGAGTCTTAAGCATCTTTAGCTAACTAAATGGAGAGCTAAATTTCCTTTTCAGTTATTGCATTACGCTCTTGATCTAGCTCAATTGTTTCTCTTAATTTCTTAAGTTGGATAAATCTAACATTCGTTCCAGCTCCTATAGTAAATCTAGTTTTGTTATGCCAAATAAAGCCTTTCGTAAAACGGTCTAGGCCAATACAGGGAGAATTTAATGAGGGCGCCAGTTATTATGTTATTCATTTCTTTAGGACTCGCTTCATGCGCCAGCAGGGATGATGTTCCAGATTATGAAACTTACAATGATAAGTTTGAAAATAGTGCGGAAGTTAAGGAAGTGGATAAACTCATTACAGATTTTAATGCGGTCCCTCAATTTGATAATCTTAAGGGGAAGATGGCCCCAGGATTTTTATTTTATCTTAACCATCCCTCTGATGAAAAACTCAAAGGGCGCTTTAGGGTAGATTTCAATGGTAAGCTAAGACTACCTTACAATGTGGTTATAGATGTGGAAGGACTAACTTTTTCTCAAGTGAAAGACGAGGTTTTAAAGGGGTACTCCAAGTTCTTTCAAAGAGGTGTTGAGAATGTAAAGTTTAGTCTTCTTAGAAAGGATTACCTTGTTGAAGTTAGAGGCTTTGTTAAAAACTCCGGGCGCTATTTTGTAAGCCGAAAAGAGGGGATTGATAAATTGATCGATAAGGCAGGAGGGCTACGTGGTGATCTTCAAAATAAGTTTTACAAGGCCTCGATAAAGCAACAGGGCAGTACCTATGCCATTAGTTTGAATCAATATTTTCAGGACAGCAAATATAGTAATATCTTCTCTTGGACAGGTGGGGACAAAATTTTTGTCACAGAGTTGGATGAGAGTGAAATGACTAGCTCTCTACCAATTGTCACTGTCCTAGGCGGAGTCCGTACTCCTGGGAAGGCCTTGTACCAAGAAAGAGCGCATCTTTTCTACTATATCGGCAAAAGTGGCGGTGCCATCGATAATTTAGATTATGGTGAGTCCTATGTAATTAGAACTACCAAGGAAGGACTGAAAAAAATTCAATTTGATTTAAATGACATGATCTCCATTCCTGCAGTCGCTCCAAATGACATTGTTCTGTTACAGGCAGAAAAACGAACAACTGCGGATAGAGTCTTAGGTAGACTCTCTCAGATTGCATCCATTCTCACATCCATAGCACTACTACTCGTAATATAGAGGTACAATATGTTAGAGCAAACTTATGAAAACGTGGACAATGTTCCCGGTGATGTTTTGGCCAATATGGCCACTAAGCTTGCAGTGCAGTCTGACCAATGCGAGGCACGACTAGGGGGATTTCAAAAACAATGGTTCTTAGATCACAAGTCAAAGGGCCAAGTCTGTAATTTAGGCTATGCTATAAGAATTAAGGCGAAAATCGACCCGACAAAATTGCATAAAGCTTTTTTAAAGGTTTTAGAGACCCATCCAGCTTTGCGCTTGTCCATTACCGATGAGAATAATCAAAAAATTACCGACATGGATATTGTCAGTAAGTACTTCTATATCCAATTTATGGAGCCTAAGAACCTAGATGCCGCCAAAAGGGATATGGAACTTGTATCAAGGGAGGTTTTGGATATCTCTGTTGCACCTGCAATGTCGGTCAAGCTATATCGTCTGAATGAAGATGATCACA
>JAGSHJ010000344.1 GCA_023954595.1 Bacteriovoracaceae bacterium
CCTTCAAGGCTCACAGCCTTTCTCAGATGATCTATAAACTTGATCATATATTTGGTTCTATCTTTCGATGATTCCTTGTTATTAATTCTTCTTACATAATATCTGTAAGTGTTTTCAAGACAGCCTTCCAAGTCGTTGTTGAACCCACATCTGGACCCTCTAGGAACACCATTTCTTCTCTTGAATTACGTTACGATGTTTGCAAATTGTTGCTCTCCAAGGCCAATTAGATTTTTAAATCCATTTTTATAAATATTTAAATACACGTTCATATTGTAATAAAGAACACTTGAAGTATTTTTCATCTTTTCAATTGGAAAGAAGTTTCTTGAGTCTTTTAGCTCCGCATTTACATCCAACATCTTTTCAACGATGTCTGCTGATGAGTCCCTAAAGCCATTCCAGTTGTAATTTACTTGTAGGAAACCGTTTTCAGTCCAAAAGAAATCTTCACTTTGTTCATCATAGTCTTGGTATTCGATCCTTACCTTTTTATCGTCTTTTCCAAACTTGTTTACAATCTTGGATAGTAGGCCCTCCAAGTGGTATGAATTATAACTACGGTCTTCGTAAAGTAGGTTAAATAGAGAAGAGACGAAAAACGACAGGTTGTATCCCGAAGTCGATTGAGTGAACTTTCTAAGAATGTTTGCTTTGAAACCGTGAGAACTTGTAAATTTAATTAAATCCTCGCCTCTACTTTTACTGTATCTGGAAAAGAAAAATGCCAAGTTTGTAGTATCTACTTGAAAGCTGTGCTTGATTGAACCTTTTTTAAAGTTCTCTCTTAAATATCTCGTATCGTTTTCTTTAAAGAAACTTAGAAACGCTAGTAGCTCTTCAGCACTAGCGTTCTTAATGTTGATCTCGTATATGTCTGTATCCATTTCTCCTTCCATGTCTGCCCAAGACAGAGATAAGAATGGAATACTCTTGGCATATGCCTCAAAGCCTAGGGAGAAAGTATTTAAGTCACTGATGCCACGATAAATTTGTAAAGTATCCTCACCGGATCTTACTATGTTTGTCCTTCTCATGATTGCAGAGTTTTTAAAAAGACTATTACCAATTACAACTGTAGGGTTGATAGGGGCCACAAGATTTGTCATTGCTGAGAAGTTTAGGGAATCTGTTATAACAAGAGATTCACCTATGTTGATGTTCTCTTTTAAAGATTGAACAAACGCTCTCGTGTCTTCTATTGATTCATTGTTAACATGTGTATCAAGCTCTTTTGATAGGGAGCTCATATGCCAATTTACTAAAATGTCTATTAAAGGCTGCTCGTTTAGTTGGTTTACATCTGCAAGTGGTCTTACATTTGTAAATAGCCTCTGTACTCTGGCCTCTACTTTTCCACGTAAATTCATTTCTGAGGGAAGTGAGTCTGTGATGCCAAATACACCGGCACCAAGTGAGTAACCAAAGGATTGAGACAGCATTAGACTAATGTTTTCTTCAGATTTACCACCTACAATGACATCTCTAGAGCCATGTAAGTTCAATCCAGCGTAAGGAATAGTAACCGTTCCAACATTAAATTCTTGATATTCTCCAGTCTCAATAAAATTCATAAGGTGGCTAAAAATAGCACCTTCGTATTTCGCACTCAATTCGTTTGAAATATTTGTTCCTATAGGAAAGTCATTGTGAAAAGTGTCTAGCAATGTAGTCAGGCCTGTGGAGATTCCCTCGGCCTTAAAATAATTAAATGCCCTTGAAAAATTAATCGGGTTTTCAAAGTCCCCATAAACAAAGTTCCCAGCGTAGTTTTGCCAAGGAGTTTGATTTCTTCTCTTTTCTATTTCATCTTCTAATAGCTTTCCAGAATCTAGAATCGGCCTTGATGTGACTTCGTAGTTTACTTGCTCCAGAGTTTTTTTAATCCCTAAGTCTTTTATAAGAGAGTTCTTCCTGGATATAAGCTTTTCAACCAATACTTTGTGAACGGGAACAGGGTACTTTGCAAAGTTAACAATTTTTTCAAAATCCGATCTTCTTAAGTCTGCAATCTTGTTAGCAATCCAATATAGATCATCCTTTGTGGTGTTGAAGTGCTTTGCCTTATAATACTCAAGGACATAGTTGTTCTCTATCACTGATCCCATGGCCCAATTAAGTGCATTTATAGAGGATGGAACGTCTGTTAAAGTATATGGGACTAATAATGCGTTTAGAGCTCTTAGATCTTTTGATTTTGTGTAATGCATTGAGCCGGTTGCTAGATTAAGTTCTCCATTTGCTGGCTCGGTTATTACAACATCTCTTAGGATTAATTGACGTGTGTTTATTTTCACGACCCAAAGCTTTTTTAAATCATCCACCTCGGCCTGAAGGGTTTGTCTTTTCATATGGCCTAGGAAGCTTTCTAATTCATGCTCTGAGCTGAAGTTGAGAGTTACTCTCTTTAACCACTTAATCTTTGGAACATCGTAACCAAGTAGTGTTAGTAGAGCTGATCTTAATAAAAGGTTGTGACTTTTATGGGATAATAATATCTCGTAACTTTGATTATTGTTGGCCACCACATTGAACCAATGCTCTCCACGACCTGATTGTATGCTGTCGGAGTAAACAAATTCTGAGGCCGATTCATTTAATTTAATCTCAGATAAAGACTTTGTTGTATTAGACCATTTGTTTGAAGTTGGGTTTATCCTTGAAAGATCCATTTCTCTTTGAAGTTCATAATAATCTTTTTCACCAATGTATTGACCATTTAGTTTGAGGTCACTTGAGAACTCACTGTTGTTTAGTAGAGGGATGAAGCCTGGAACATTCAATTTCCCAGTTGCATGTACATTCATGCATATAAATATAGGAAGGATGGACAATCCAATTCTTAAAAGTTTCATTTTTCCCCTTTAACTTCTCTATAGTACTTACAATTTTGATACCAAAAAATGTTATTAGATTTCAGCTACTTGATTGAGTCTCATGTCTTTTTTTTCAACGATCTTGGGGAAAGTGTCTAAATTATCTACACTCTAAAAAAAATCCAATTAAGGTTACTTAACTCAGAAAGTTGATGTAAAAAAATGGAAATAAGTTTACATAAATTCAAGTAGGGGAAAACATGAAATGGACAATAGCTTTGCTATTCGCAGCCACGGCGTTTGGCGGTGAGTGCGTAAAGGTTAAGGCCGCATTTGATATTGGCTCAGGCACTACAAAGATGAAAGTTGCCAAGGTAGATACCTGCCTTCAAAAAATTGAAAAGATTCTTCTTGAGGCCAATGAGCCGGTTGCTTATAAGGAAAAACTACAAAACAACAAAGACAACAAATTAGATGCTGCTATTTTAGATGAAGGACTTAAAGCTCTTCTAAAGCTAAAGAAGAAGGCACAGCAATACGCTCCTGAACTCTACGCAGCTGCAGCAACTTCAGCATTTAGAACAGCTGCAAACGGCAGTGAAGCAGCTCAAAAACTCTCTGAAGAGTCAGGAATCAAGATCTATGTAATTTCTCAAAAGAAAGAGGCATTGTTGGGATTCGCAGCAGCTGCTGCAAAAGCGCAAAAGGGTCTAACGGATATTCTTGTATGGGACATCGGTGGGGGATCCATGCAAATGACTTCTTATATTGGAAACAATAAGTTTGATATATACGAGGGCAAAATAGCTTCTGCGAGTTTTAAAAAGTTTGTGATCGAAGCAGTTCAAAATAAAGATCCTAAAAAAGTAGACAG
>JAGSHJ010000254.1 GCA_023954595.1 Bacteriovoracaceae bacterium
CCGACATCTACACCAAGAAGTGCAAGGCCTTGCTTTAAAGTCTCAGCACATGCTTTTGAAAGATCTCTTCTTGCACCAATAAGTCCTGGAGTTTGCGCTTTAGCAACAGGACAGTTGGCGTAGAACTGGTTAAATGCCTTTGCAAGATCGTATAAGTAATTACATATAAGGCTAGTTTTGTAGTTCTTAAGAGCAGACTCAACTACATCATTGAATTGGTTGATTAGCATTAAAGCTTGCTTCTCTAATGGGTCAACAAGTTGAGAGTAGTCCGCTTCAACACTGTCATCAAGCTTAGCAAGCATTGATTGAATTCTTGCATACACGTATTGAATGTAAGGCCCTGATTCACCTTCAAGCTTTAGCCACTCATTCATATCAAAGACGATCTTTTTATTTGGATCGATTCTATTCATTCCAAATTTAATGGCCCCAGCGGCGATGATGTTAGCAGTGCTATCTAACTCTTCTTGTGACCAATCACCTTTGTACTTATTAAGGTAGTCGTTTTCAATTTTCTCAACCATCTGGTCAATAAGGTCTTGAATTGGCACGATATTGCCCTTTCTAGAACTCATAGCACCATCAGGAAGCTCTACCATCTCATATTGCAGGTGATAACAATCTTTTGCCTTCTCAAAGCCCATCTTCTCAAGAGTTTTAAAAACTTGCTTAAAGTGAAGTGCTTGACGATTATCCACTACGTATACGCTGTGATCAACGTGTTGATCTTCAAACTTACGACGAGCAAGCTCTAAGTCTTTAGTAGCATATAGGCCTGTGCCATCTCTTTTTAAAAGAAGACAAAATCCTAATTTGTCATCAGATAGATCAATACCTATAGCACCATCATCTTTAACAAAAAGACCTTTCTCGTAGTACTTTTTAACCAGTTCTACTGATGAGCTATCCACATCTGATTCCCAGTACCAAGTATCAAATTCTACTTTGGCCCAGTCATACACTTGTTGCATAAGCTCCAGTGACCAAGCTTTTGTATCTCTCCAAAGATCGAAGTATTTACCTTCGCCTTTTTCAATTTGCTTTAAAATCTCAGTAAGCTCTTTCCTGTTTTCTTCTTCCTGAGGTGTGCCTTTTTGCTCTTCTAGGAGGTTATTACCTTTTGTGTACAAGCTTCCAAGCCATGCACCTTTTCTCTCTTTTGGCGGCTCGGAATCATTATGCTTAGTGTAGTACCAAAGACATTTGGCCACATGTGTTCCAACGTCTCCAGGAAAGGTTGTTGAGATTGTCTCAACTCCAGCATAGCGATAGATCTTTATAAGAGCATCACCCAGACATAGGTTTCTCATGTGTCCTACGTGCAGTTCTTTATGGGTATTAGGTTGCGAGTACTCCACGATCGTTTTTGGAGCATTTTCTACTAAGTTAGTGTTGAAGTAATCTTTTGATTCAATTGAAGGATAGATATCGCTAAATAGCTCTCCCGCCTTCACAAAAAAGTTTAAATATGGGCCTTGAGGTTGTGCTTTTTCAATATATTTGCTGGAAGTCATTGATTCAGCAATTTTCTTGCTGATCTCAACTGGAGAGCTTTTTAGAGCTTTTGCAAAAGAAAAGCATGGAAATGCCAAATCACCCGCCTTTGGATTGGGTGTTGGGCCTATAAGGGCATATATATTTTCAAGAGTTGTTTCACCCTTACCAAACGCAGTTTCCAACGCGTTTAATATGTCTTGTGCTAAATTTTTCTTTAATTGATTGTGTAGAGTGAATTGCATACCTAGTAACCTCAAGGAATCGCCGTAAATATTCGATAAGATTAATATATAGCGCGAAATCAACAAGTTGGGAATGAATGTTTAAAATCTTGTGCCTGTTTCTTTTCACCACAATGGCCTTTGGCCAGGTCGCTTCTGAGCGTTTTGCTGCGGACGAGTCCCGTGATGATTCGGCCCTTGAGGTAGGTGTAGATTTCGCACAACAGGATTCCTTTATGTCGGATTTATACCAAAAAGGTGCCTATCTTGTGTATGACTGTGAACGTCTGCACTGGGTGTGCACGGGTGTTGAGGAATTTAATCAATGTGCTAAAAGAAGAAAAGAGGCCATGATCCTAAAAGATGAAAATCTGAGTTGTGCCTACTTTGCCCCATACACCTCAAGAAGTGCATGTCACAAAAAACAGATAGAGATGACCAATAGGGGTTCATACCCAAGGTTTTGCCTGCATCCTGAAATGAGAAAAGACAATAGGGACCTGTAAGATTATATCTTTTTGACCATGAGATAGTGAGGTCCTACATCAGGGATCTCCAAAATATCACTAAATTTCTCAAAACCAACCGTCTCATAAAATCCTGCGGCCTCAACGCGAGCGTTACACCACACGAGTTTTACGTGATTGTTTTTAATAATCGGAAATGCTGTCTTAAGAAGTGCTCTTGAGAGACCCTTTCTTTGGTGTGCTGGAAGTGTTGCCATACCTCTAAGTTGGTATTGGTGCGCTTCATCTGTGATACTTGGATGTGATCTCAAAAAGAAAGAGGCCACACTTGCAAGTGTTTCATCAATATATGCTCCTAGGTGAAACGTTAGATCGTCGTCATCTCCTTCGAAGTGACAAGTTTCAATTGGTCGTCCAGGCCTTAGCATCTTATGGCGAATAGGGTATGTGTCTCTGTAATCGATTTGTTTTACGTCCATGGTGAGAACACTATACTGAAAAGAGCAAAAAATGAAAGAAACTTTGCGGCAAAGGCATAAATCGACCTAAAATTGGGTCTTTCGCATCAATAACTGAGCACCTTTTTTAGATAATGTTTCCGCAAAAAGCTCAATTACGAGATCTGGATACTTGGTTTTTGGCCCTTTCCAGTGAGATTTGGAAAAAATCAAACAGCGATTATCTTTCTCCGTAATTGTAAAATCACCTTTAAGTCCCGTAAACATCCCAGTTGGGAAGTAGAATGGGTAAACACCCTGTTTTGTAGGCCTGTCCATGATGATGTGGATAATCATTGGGTGAGGCAGGAGGGTATGATCGGCCGTAAGGGTGAATAGACGTGCCTTTTTATTGTATGTGGAGGTATTAACAAAAGAAATCCAGTCCTTGTAGTTCTCAAGCATGGAGAGTTTACGAAGAACAACTGAACATTTTTTATTGTGCCATCCAGCAGACTTTAAGGTGAATGACTGCTTACTTCCTTTGGACTTCACATGTGCTTCGGATAATATCTCACCTTCCACTAAAGACTCCAAGGAGGCCTTGTTTAGATCCCATTTACCGTCAAAAAAAGAACTCAAAGTCTTTTCATTGCCAACACTTAGGACACTTTGGGAAAATAAAATCAGAAAAACATACAAATAATTTATCATTGCCGTTATTATCCTCGTTGTGAAAGTTTAACGCAACTAGACTTTTCTAAGTATTTGATAGTACTTATCCTGTATCTAAAAAAATATTAATGTTAAGTAAAGGAAGACTTAAATATGGCAATTAAGCAAGTTAGTCGGGCCAAAAAAGTTAAAGAGGCCGAGATTGAGGCAAAAGACCAGAGATGGCACTGCCGAAATAGGGTAACACTGGTCTTTGGCTCAAATGATGTAGAAGAGCTTGATACATATACCTACACTGAAGATTCCTTAGAATTCAAAACAGTTCAGTTCCATCAGGCCAAATCAAAGGCAATTGAAGAGGTTCTAGATAACTGTATTGATGAATTTTACCGTGGACACGTCACAGAGGTTAAAACCACCTTGAAAGAAGACGGTAAAACAGTCGTTATTGAAGATAACGGGATTGGTTTTCCATTAAATAAAGTACCAATGGTTTATACTGAATTTAGAACGGGTTCTAAGTTTAAGGATCAAGAGGTTGACTCTAAGGGCTTTCTTTTTAGAACTCTTGGACAAAACGGACTTGGAGCAGCTGCAACTTGTCTAACAAGTGATCTTTTTAAGGTAACTGTTAAGCACCACAACACTAAAAAAGAGCAAACATATACTTTTGAAGATGGTGCCCTAAAGACCAAAAAGACTAAGCCTAAGCCATTTAAAGGTCATTCAGGTGTAAGAATTGAGCTTATGCTTGCTAAAGAAGTTTATAAAGACAATGTGATCAATGCTGAGCTTTTAAGAAAGCGTATCGTTGATTTGGCATACAATAACCCAGGGCTTCGATTTACTTTTAATGGTGAAACTTTCCTTTTCCAAAAAGGTCTCTATGAACTTGCACAAAGAATGGGCGGGGAACAATCACAACTTCTAGGTGAGGATAAATTCATCTATGAAGGCGTTAACATCAAAAAGAAAAAGTACAAGGCACTAATCGATATGAACGTGTCTTTGGTTCTTAATAAAAGAAGTGAAGAGCGTGAGAAATTCATCTCGTTTGTAAACTCAACTCCTACTTTTGACGGTGGATTTCACCACGATAGAGTTAAAAGACTATTCATTAACCACATTAAAGAAAAGCTTGAAAGACAGGCCAAAAAGGAAAAGGTAACACTAGTTGACAATGATGTTCTTGCAGGTGTTGCTTTTGTAATTGGCGTAATTATGCCAAATCCAAGATTTGAGTCTCAGACAAAGAGAAAGCTAGTTCGTGATAAAGACCTTGAAAAAGCATTTGAAGACTTCATGGGCAAACATATGCCTAAATTTATTCGTAAGAATAAAGAATTTTTAGAAGTTATTATCGAGCGCGCCAAAGCTAGACAGCGCTTCAGTGCTTTAAAAGAGGCGAGCAA
>JAGSHJ010000560.1 GCA_023954595.1 Bacteriovoracaceae bacterium
ACCTCATCAAAGAAAAATACTTTCTCGAAAAGTTCAAAGCCCATCAAAATCGCGTCAAATGCAGCAGTTAAAACAAAAAACACCGCAAAACTTAGGGGAACTCGTTTTTGAGCAGAACTTAAAAATACATAGGCAGGCAACAGGACAATAAGAATAAGAGCAGCTTTTGAAAACTCTCCAATCACAGTAAAAAATAGTGCCAACCCAGCTATAAATAAAAAGGCCGACCAACCTAGCGGCCACAGAAATTTATGATCTTTTAATATGAGGTTATTTTTGACGACTTCCATTTCCTAAAAAGGATGCAGGCCAGCCGCCAATTTATTTAAGAGTTAGTGTGAGCCCTGTTTCACCCTGGGAACACGTGTAGCTTCCCTCCCACTTACCGGCCACAGGAGAACCCGTGTTGTTAAGTGTTCTATACAGAGTAAACTCCTTGCACCCTTGGAATTCAATCCTTCCGGTGAATGTTCCTGCTTTTTCATCTATAACGCCTGAAAGTGGAACCATGTCGTACCCATTAGGTCTTTTGACCCAATTAGTACCACCGAGCTTTAGCTCTCCAGATTTAGTATTGTAACTACCTTGCATTGAATATATCCCAGTTGGGACACTAGGCGATTTAGCTGTAGCGTAAAAGTGAAAGATGGCCCCCATGGAAATCTTTGTAGGTTTCACAGGTTTTGGAGGAACTGGCTCGATCTTTTTCGGTTGTTCGATCTTTTTAGGAGTCTCAACCTTTGCTACAGGCTCAGCTTTAGGAGCGGGCTCTGCCTTAGTCGGTGGTGCCTTCGACTGCAAAAGCAGAACAAAGATCATTACGAATAGTAGATCCAGTAGTGAGGTAAGCTGTACTACTGGCTTTTTTAGTTTCTTCTTCATTGAGCTTGCTCTAGAGTCGCCTTCTCATTATCTAAATAGATGTTAGACAATATTCTTCTATATTCTTCTGATTCAACGATTACTCTCTCAATTTTAGGGCTAAATGCACTCTCAATAACCATAAATAAAATAGAGAAAGTGATTCCAAGAATAGTTGTATCCATTGCCAAGACAAATGCGCTTGAAAGAGATGTTACGTCGATTTGTGCTCCAGACTGGAAAGCTGTTTGAGCAATTGCCAAGATAGTTCCCAAGATACCAAGAAGTGGAAAGATTTGAACCAGTGTAGACATCACACTTGCAAACATTTCAATCTTGTAATGACGATTATAAAATTGCCTTTCATTTACTTTTTGAGCATTTTTTCTAAATGCCAGTTTAAAGTTAAAATCAGTGGCAATCTTAGTATTGATATATTGAAGTGCTGCTTGGATTTTTTCATGAGCATTTTGAGAAGAGTCTCTATCTGGAGCGTCCGAAAATCCCTTTAGAAGATTGTCAGCAACATCTAAAAGTTTAGATTCATGACTTTTAAGCATGAAAAAGATTGATCCAACTAAATAGATCTCCACTGCAGCAAAGGCATAAATAATAAAGAATATGTTGTCTGTAAGAATACTGAAAAGACTTTGTACTATATTGGAGT
>JAGSHJ010000040.1 GCA_023954595.1 Bacteriovoracaceae bacterium
CCACTGCGAACTTCTCATGCTCTCGGCCTAGCTCTTTAACCCAGAGCTTTTGCTCCTGCATAGAACTCTCTAATCTGGCCTTAGTATCTTCAAGTTCTCTTTCTTGGACTAATTCAAGCTTTACCGCTGGCCTTGGAAGATCAAGGTCACTAGAGTCCTTTAATGTTTCTAAACTTCTATAAACGGATTTTAAAACTCTAACCGCCGCTTTCTTCTCCTTAGGATTACCCAAAGATAGCTCTGCATTTTTCCAAGTATGCGCCAATGCCTGATTAAATTTTCTCTGAGAGCCAGCTTTTAAAAGAAGAGAAATGAATACGACAAAGCCCAATGAGGCCATAAACCAAATAGTATTTGTCCACATTGCTGCAAATCCAGTCTCTTTATCGACTCTTGCAACAAGAGACCAGCCCAGGTCATTTAAAAAGTTATGATGACGAAATTTCGATATAATAAAGAATGGCTCTTCAACAAAAGTTTTTAAAGAAGAAACACCTTGTTCCCAATTACCTTCATTCCAATTTTTTGAAAAGTTCGCAGTTTCAACCTTGAATGGCAACTCACTCATTGGAGAAATTTTACGATCAGTATTAGCTGTGGCCATAACCTTGTTATTTTCATTAACGAGAAATGCTTCCAAGTTATTTTGCTTATTTCTAAAGGCCTCTTTGGAAGCACTATTTAGTAAGCGTCCGATCCAATCATCGTTTACAAATGAGCTTACATAACCAACGATTTCATCATTGCTGTTTCTAACAGGTGCGCTAAAGTGCATGCCATGCTTAACTCGCCCATACAACATAGAAGCACTATCACTCATTTCAAAATCTAATGCTTGGGCACCAATGATTTTCTTACTGTAGTCTTCACTCATATTTTTTGAGTTAACTTTCTGAAACCACACACTATCAGATAGATTAATATCTCCATCATTCCAGTTTAGCGACTCGCCGCCAGAACCAATATTATTTGCAGCAACAAGGTTCCCCTCTACATCAGTTAAAACAATAACGTCATAACTTGGGTAGAGTGCAATTAGTGAATCAAAATAACTTGAGCTCGCTTTGGAGTCTAGCTCCTTGAGACTTGAGTTTAATGAGATGTTCTGAATATTGTGATAGAAGAATGAGAATTTTCCAGAGAGGCTTTGGCTAATTCTTTGAACAGAACTTAAATAGTCTCCACGCAAATCAGTGTAATGATTATACTGAATAACTCCAAATGCCATACTCATGACAATGGTTAAAAGTGTAATTGTTCGAAAATAAAACTTAGTGAAAATGTTCTTCATTTATCCGCCCCGGTTCTTACCTTTATCGGGTAGAGTGCCCCGGGTATTTATCGGGACACACGAGGCGGGAAACTAATGCCTATTTCTTTTGAATGTGGCCAGGAATCTTACTATCTTCCCTACTCCATGTCGTAGTTCGACCAAACAGGGGCATGCCCACATAACCCCTTAATTCAAGCGTATCAGAGTCTTCAAGCTCCATTTGAGCACTATAGGTCTTTCCAGATTTAGGGTCATAGATATTGCCATCAACCCACTCGTCGTCCCCATCAAACTTAAAACCCCAAGTATTTTTAAGACCCAATAAAGATCTTTTTTGAAGCTTTTCTTCTGGATTGTTTTGATCAAGCTTTTCTTTGACCTTCCCTGTATGAAGATCTTCTAGCCAAACGATCTCACCATAATAGAGATTTTCAGGTGTTTTCTTTATTTCAACAACAGCACTCTTCTCCTCTACAAGCCAATGCCCTAAAATGTCGTCTGGGGCAACTTCATCCCCAAAACTCAAAGCACTAGAAAAGAGAAGCGTAAAGATCAGCAAGGTTTTTGTTATTCGCATAAGATACCTCCACAAAAAGTCCAGGACAAGTAATGTTAACCTCTGTAATGGCCTCACCTAAAACATCAAACGCAATAATTCTTATTCCGTCTTTTAGAAGTTCTTTGGCGGTATTATCGCAGCTCTCCTTAACCTTTGGTGGCAGTTCTACTTTTTCATAATTTGCACCCTGTGCAATATTAGTTAAAAACTCACCTGGAGCTGGTTTTTTCATGATGGATCCAACTTCTTCACCATCAAAATAAACCGCACGGAACTCGCCTTCATACACGGCCTTAAGGAAAGGTTGAGCAATTATAGCGCCATGGTATTCTTCAACCTTGTTAACGAACTTTTGTATAAGTTTTGCATCAGTAATAGAGAACTTCTCAACACCAATCCCGCTATATAAATCAAGTGGTTTTAAAATAATCTCATCAAATCCATTTGCCTTTAACTCTTCAACATAATGCTCAAACCCTTGAACGCTTGCTCCTACGAAACTATCAACAGCATTTTTTTGTTTAAATGCCTCAATCTTGTCATTCTTTTTCATAATCCCAACAGGATTGTTCACAACGCTACACCCTGATGCGATTGTAATAAAATCAAGCATCCATAAATAGCGGTGATATCTCATGTCATAAGGAGGATCAATACGCATATGGATTGTGTCACTCTTAGACACAAGTACATCCTTATGTTTTTTAAGCTTAAATTCTTCTATGTAATAGCCGTCCTCTTTCATCTTCCCTTCAAAGTCGTAGACTCGAAGTTTTGTCTCTTTGAGATTATTTACGTAAAAGTCTTCTTCAAATAATAGGTAGACTTCTTTACCAAGCTTCTTAAATGACAATGCCGCCATTAAGCTTGAATCTTTTTTGATGTTTAATTTTTCCATTGGATCAATAAACAGAATGTGTGCCACTTTAAATCTCCTTAAAAGGACTTTCCTCGAACAGGCCTTCTTTATTTTTTAATTTATTTTTACTTTTAACTAAGTATACAAAAAAGCTCTTCAAATCTGTAAAATATTTACTCTTAAACTTCTCGATTTTGTTTTGTCCTGCCTCGTAAGTTAAGAAACCTGCAAATCTAGCATTGTTCCACTCCTTTTTAAGAGGCCAGCAGTCATCTAGGTTGAGCTCGTTACAAGTATCTTGAATTTGAGGCCTGAAAACATTTTCTAGAAAGGTTTTCCTAACATTCTTTGTACTAGAGAGAGTTCTCCCCTTTTCCGTATAAGCTTGCTGAAGATCTTTCGCCAAAGAGACAATTTTCTGTGTTAAGAGCTTCTCTTTATGCTTTCTAAGTATGTATTGGGTTCGTTGCTCGTTAGTGTAGTTGAAATATTCAAACATTAATTCTCGTGAGAAGAATTGAGCTAGATTCTCGTTTAGTGCGACTTCATTTTTGATAAAAAAGATTGTGTGAAATAGCTCATGAAAAATCATCTCGGCCAACTCCACTTCGTCATAGGCGAAAAAGGAGGAGAGAATATTGTCGTCAAATATCCATTGATTCAATGTTGAGTAAGCATAAACCGGACGTGTGTAGACTTCATAGCCTTCTTCTAGAAGCTTCTTTGCAAATTTCTTAGCATCACTTTGATCAAAAAATCCGATATAAGGAAACTCGCCTACGATTGGAAATGAATGTCGAACAGCTTCTATTTTTTCAGGGGGTGACGCTACCACAAGGTATGTCACAGCAGGCCTATCTAGAAACGTAGTCTGGGAGTATATATTGGTGGGTTCTTTTTTAAAGTAGCTATAAAAGAAGTCTTTATAGGCCATTATCTTTTTAATTTTCTCTTTATGCTTTTGATCTATATTTTTATCTCTAAGAACCTCATCATTGTCTCTGGCCTTAACCTCTAAAGACACCTGACCTACACCCTGATCGACAATATATGATAACTTCGCGCAAGAAAGAAAAAGAGCGCAGAAAGATATTAAGAACAAATTTTTCATGAAAACCTCAACAAAAGCGTTTAGGACAACATCCTTATCGTCCACTCAAAGCTTCTGCGAAATGTTAGCTTAAAAGACCCAAGAAAATCCAGCCGAATATAATAAGTTCTCTTCCATCTTAGTAGTGTCAAAGTCAGGCATTACAGACTTTGCAGAAAGACTAAGACCCATTAACTTTGTCAGACGAAAACGCAATGAAAAGGCCACATATCCAGAATTACTAGTCTCTCTATCTCTTTCCAAAGGTATATCCTCTTCACCACTACCATCATCAACTTTATAATTGGTTTCACCAGAGGTGATCAGTTTTGCATAACCTAGTGATAAAGATGGAATAATTAGAGACTTTCTTGATGCAAATGATTGCCTAAGACCTGCTCCTTGAACTTCTGTAACAACAAGAGAGTCAATCTCCTTGATGGTGAAAGAACCATCAGCATTAGAGCTTTCTCTATCATCCACAAGCCTTTCACTAGTACGAGAATAGTTCAACTCCAGTGCAGTGTACTCCCAAATAAACCATCCCCAGTTTATTGACCAACCTTCAGTGGTTGTTACCGCCATACCTGGATCTGTATCTACAGAAGTCTCCACACCTTCAATCTTTCTTTTTGAAAAGTTGTAATTAAGACTTAAGTCCACATAGGCCTGTGCCAAATTACAAAAAAAGAATGTACATAAAATGATTGATAAGTGTCGCATGTCCCCTCCAAGTAACGCCATTCATTTTAACATGTGGCTGATACCTAGGGCTAAACAGGCAATTCCTACCTTGAATTACGGGTATAAATGAATAGAGACACGCAGATCCAGATACTTGCCATGATTAGTTTTAACCACATGGCCTTGCCTGTGAAAAAGATCACATAACCAATCGCTACACTCAACAATAAGATTGCTGCAAATTTGGCCCGAGGCCTGATGACTTTTTTATCTTCCCAATCTTGAATTAAAGGACCAAAACTTGGAAGGGACAAAAGCCATTGATGCAACTTGGGAGAGCTTTTACTGAAAAAGTATGCACTCAGTATTAGAAAAGGAGTTGTGGGCAGAACAGGCAGAAATGCCCCCACTGCCCCAAGGATAAATGCTAGGCCGCCAAAAAAGAAATATAGCGGCCTAAGCTGTGGCCTAATGAGCCCCTGGTCTTCTTCCATAGTCTTTTATGATTTCACCTTGGCAACTTAATGCCGTAGCACTTGTGACCTTAAGATCAACCCAATGCCATTGATAGTCAGATTCTGGTGTCTCACCTTCAAAGTGAACAATTCTAAAACAACTTGTTCTTCCCTTCCATTTGGTCTGGCCTTTCATAAAGCCTTTACCTTCAACTAGAACGCGGAATGTTTTACCAACCATCTCTTGTCTTACTTGCTCTTGAATCTTTAATTGATGAGCTTGAATCTCTCTGAGTCTTCTTCCTCTAACATCTTTAGTTAGAATGTCTCTAACTTTAGCTGCCTTGGTTCCAGGTCGTGAAGAGAAGTTATACGAGTAGATAAAGTCATATTGCGCCTTATCTAGAAGTTTTAAAGTATCTCTGTGCTCCTCTTCAGTTTCATTAGGAAAACCAGCGATGATGTCAGTAGAGATAACGATATTTGGATTGGCCTGTCTAAGCTTTGCTAGTCTTTCTAGGTAATGTTCAACAGAGTACTGGCGAAGCATTCTTTGTAGAACTGTGTTTGAACCACTTTGAACAGGAAGGTGCAAATGGTTGGAAAGCTTTTTAGATTTTCCATGAACAGCAATCAATTCATCGGAGATATCGTAAGGGTGGCTTGTTGTGTATCTAATAAGCTCTAGCCCTTCTATTTTTTCAAGCTCCATTATAAGCTCGGCAAGAGACTCTCCATTCTTTTTTCCAAAAGAGTTTACGTTCTGTCCAAGCAATGTAACTTCTTGCACACCTTGATGAGCAACAAGTCTTGCAACATCATTTACGATCTCAGTAATAGTTCTAGATTTCTCTCTACCTCTAGTGAATGGGACAATACAGTAAGAGCAGAACTTGTCACATCCCTTGATGATATTAACAAATGCCTGAGGTGAGCCATGAGAGATTTTGGTTTCAATTGAATAGTTGTCGCTTCTATCCCAGCTAGTCACTGCGAATTTTTTATCCCCAGCATACGCTCTATAAACAAGCTCGCCTACGTTATCAATAACGTCGGTACCAAAAGCGAAATCAAGTTGGGGGTATTTTTTTAAAAGCTCTTTAGATTCTGTCTGAGCAATACAACCTGCAGCGGCAACCTTTACATCTTTTCTCTCTTTCTTCTGGTGTTTTGCATTTCCAAGGTGAGAGTAAAATTTCTGGTTGGCGAGGTCTCTAATTGCGCAGGTGTTGAATATCATCAAATCTGCGTTTTCTTTTTCTTCAGTTAGAGTGAAGTTTAGACCTTCAAGATGGCTAGTGATCCTTTCGGTGTCATGATAGTTCATCTGACATCCGTAGGTTTTAATCCATACTTTTCTTGGTGGAAATTCGATATCTCCAACGACTTTAACGTTGGTATTTGTGCCTGATTCTGTAGACATAAGTTTACCCTATATAATGGTTCTTATTGTGTGTCGCGCAAAAATAGCAAAAGCTCAAGTACCTGTAAACGGCCAATTTACTAATTTTACGCAGACCTCTAGATAAGGCCTTGAATCACTGCGATATAGAAGAATAGGTTGAATAGAAAGTGCAATGCAATTGGCTCTAAAACCCCACCCGTGCGGATTCTGGCCTTCCCAATAACCCAGCCCATAAAGAAGGTGTAGACCAGTTGAATCACTACAAAGAAAGTAAATTCTTCTGGCAGGTGCCACATTCCAGGAAGATGAGAGATAGAGAATAATCCAGAGCTAATTAAAAGTGCTTTATTCTTAGACTTTAGAACTTGAAGATACGCCCCTAGGAAAGCAAATCTAAAAACAAGCTCTTCCACCAATGGTGCCAAAATCAAAAGCTGAAGAAATGGACGTTCTAAGAACCTAAACGGCACTTGAACTTCGCTATACTGAAGTATGAAGATGGACAAACATGCTAGAGCGGATATGGCCAAGAACCGAGCCACTGCTCCCTTTGAATTAAAGGATTTATAGTTAAGGCCGTAGAGTGCTCCACATATGACTGCAAAAACTAAATCCCAAAGATAGGAAACAGAGATTGTTGATCTGATCTGGAAAAGTTCCCAAGGAAAGAACCATCCCATACCATAGTAGAGAACGGTCAATCCTCCCAAGAGAGGCATGTTGTTCTTAAGATTCATTGGGAGTTAGGCTAACTTTTTTAACTTGGCTTCGCAATATCTCAAAAAATCTTTTTTAAAGTCCACTGGATCTAGAATATCCACATCACTTCCTAATTCTTGAAGCCACTGAAAAATATCCTCACTGGGCTCAATAGAAGCTGCCCATATAAAGTCTCCCTCGGGGTTGGTGAACATACATTGATTTGCAAAATGTTGATTCTTTAAATTTGAATTGAATTTATCTCTTCCATAGACTTTAAGAATAAGTCTTACTTCAGTCTCACTTACTGCGCGGATACTTGATATGAAGTCATCAATCTCAATTGGTGAGAACATTGTCTTCCACTCAGAGCTCCCCTCTGAAACACTTTGGATCTGGTCAATGTCTATATTCATTAGACACTTCTGTTGTGCTGCCTCACCTACAAGGGATAAGGTTCCATCTAGAAAAACGACCTTACGTGGACAAATAACAAATTTCTGAGTTGCTTTCAGAGTGATCTCAAGACAAACCTCATCAGAGATGGCCTCTTCAATAAATTCTACCATTTCATCTTGAAGAGCTTGATCACTTCCAATCACATAGGGAGTTTGAAAGCTAACTGGCTCAAGACTCTCAAAAGACGCGAATAAGTTTCGCTCAGACACCTGCTTCTCAATATCCTCTAGCTTTTCTACTACAGATGAAGATGCTTGAAATTGAAGCCATTCATCCAGTGCGGATTGAGTATCTATTTTATTAGCAGTTAGTGGGAATATAACCATTTTCTGACCATGTTCATGCTTTAGGGCCACACCATAGTTAATACCCTGTAGGAAGCCTATAAACGAGTCTAGTTGCCCTTCACTGAGGGTGAGTTCACTGCACACTACATTAAAGTCTGTGGCCCCACTGGCACTAGTAAAATATTGAAGAATTTCCCAAAACCTCTTCTTTTCCAACATCAACTGAGAATTCATATAACCTCGCTTTAGCATTCTTGATAAAACTTGTCGGAATTATAAAATAATTCTTTAGTGATTTTTAAGCGGTTCTCAGGCATACTTAGGGTATGTTTGGAAAAAATGCTATGAAATATCCAGCACTTGTGGCCGGAATCATTATGTTTGCGATCTTTTTATCAGATCCAAAAACTAAATCTTGGTGGGGCTCCATCAAGGGACGCTACATTCCAAATACCTGTAGGGCCTTAATAGATAGAGTTTCTGAGCATCAGCCTGACAACTGGTCAATGGAGTGTCCAGGAACATCAAAGATGATCCTAACGGTAGCTTCAGAACACTCAAGCGATGAGAAAAACCTTAGAACATTAACCTACAGGACAATGGCCAATACACTCAAATCATTCGCAGTAATGGCAAATCCAGAAACGCTCATCAACCTTCACACCTTTGAAGTATTAATCGAACATGAGGATTTTGAGGTTTTAGGTCGTACGGATGGACAAGCACTAACAAAGCTTCGCTCAATTGAAGGGCAAAACAAGATAGCCCAACACTTAAGACTAACTGTTAAGGTTAAAGAACAATTCAAATAATTCTAAATTTGGATCCTGGTAGGTATTTCCACCAACAATATACGAATAGCAATGCAGAAAAAGCCTATCTGAAGGGTTTGCTCCATATAGAGTATCTCCAAGAATAGGAACACCTTCAGCTGCCAATTGAACTCTAATCTGATGACGATGGCCTTCTTTGAGTTTGATTTGTAGAAGCGTCAAATCTTTTTGTGCATTATGCTCCACTCTTTTGGCCTCTAGAGTGGCAGTAATGCCTTCAGTGTGTGAGACATCCATTGCCTGTGCCTTTGATCCTTTAACGCCACCATAGACAATTTTATGTGTAAGGGAGCAGCTTGCGAAATTTCCCTGAACAATGGCGTAATAAGTTTTCTCTTTAACCAAAGTAGAAAAACTATCTCTTAGCTCTTTATGCAAAAAATCTTTTTTACAATAAATTAAAAGACCGGAAGTTTCATAGTCTAGCCTATATAGAAGTCCCCTATCATAGTTTTGTGAATTCACTTCAAGAACCTGGTCTGGCCACTGAGACCTGACAAAGCTTAGAACATTATTTGAATCAGAGTAACTAAGAGGATGTGAGTGACAACTATATGGCTTAGATAGAACTATAAAATCCGACGTCTCTTCCAAAACTTTTACATCGCGATCACATACTGGATTTATTTTAAGATAGTTAATTGCATCGAGTGAAATGTTTTTACAATCACCCTTATTTACAGGCAGTTCCCAGAACTTCTTTTTTTCTCCAAGTTTTTTCACCTGGCTCTTGGTTACAGAGCTAATTGAGCTCATTGCCTCATAAAGATTTGGGAATGATTCAAGAAAACATATACCGGCCTTCATTATTGGGCCGGTACCTCACGGCCTTTTGACTTGAGATCTCTCTTGCGTAAGATGAACTCGACCTTTCTGTCTTTGTCCGAACCTGTTGCACGAGTGTCCCCATAGAAGACCGTGGTTATTTTTTCAGGACGAACACCTCTTTTAATTAGTGCTTTTGTGACTTCTTGTGCTCTTAATGAACTTAGCTCAAAAGGTCCTTTAGACGGATCATTACTTACTTGCTCACCTTCAGCGGCATAGCCTTCAACAAATAATGTCCAATCGTTGTCTCGCATAAGCTTTATAATCTTTTGAAATACCGGCACTACATTAGAGTTTGCCATGACAGTACTTCCCTCTTTGAAGAGGATATTGTCCTTAACTCGTATTTTTACACCTTCAGACATTTGTTGCATAGTCACCGACTCAGACAAACGATAATCCTGTAAGGTTTTACGCATTTCTGCGATGTCTTCATCCGACTCACGATTAATCTCGTGTTTGTCCAGTATGCCTTCAGTAGTCAATAGATCTATTGGAAAGGGTTGAACTGGCTCTTGTGATTCAATCATTGTTGGTGAGTCATCTGGAGATTTACCAAGTTGGATTGTCTCACCAATCTTCATTGCATTTCCAGCGAAGGCCTTTCGAATCGAGCCAGCAACTGATTCAAACTTTGAAACGTCTTGCTTACTCATTGCGTACAATAGAACAAAGAATGTTAGTAGTAATGTAACCAGATCCGAAAATGTTGCCATCCACGCAGGGGCACCTGGAGGTGGACATTCCTCACACTTTGGTGGTTCTGGACATTCCATATTCTCGTCAGCCATAATTACGCCGCTTCCTCTTCCCCTTTAGATCTCTCACCTGGAGGTAAGAAGGAGTCAAGTTTTTCTCTAATTACTCTTGGGTTTTCACCCGCAACTATCCCTAAAACACCGGCAATGATAATATTCATTTTAAGTGCTTCAGAGTCTGATCTAAATTTCAGTTTATTTGCAATTGGAAGAGCAAAAACGTTTGCTAGTACTGCTCCGTAGAAAGTTGTAAGAATTGCAACTGCCATCGATTTACCAAGTTCTTCTGGTCCCCCTGAGAGGTTTTGAAGCATGATAACCAGACCAATAAGAGTACCAATCATACCAAATGCAGGTCCATCGTTTCCTACCTCAGTCATAATTGCGATACCTGTTTTGTGTCTATCAACCATTGAATCGATTTCAAGTTGTAAAATAGAGGTAATGACTTCTGGTGGACGATTGTCCGCTGCAAGTGTTACCGCTTTTTTAAGAAAAGTATCCTCAACTGGAACTTTCTCTAAAGCGAAAACAGATTCTCTTCTTGCTGTCTCTGCAAGTTTTTGAATCTCATCGATCATACCTTTTGGATCTGTAGGTGTGGTGAATACTGACTTCATATAAACCGGAACCAAGGTTTTTATTTGATCCATTGGCCATTTAATAAAGACCGCTGCGATCACCCCTCCTCCAACAACAAGAATTGATGGTGTATCAATAAATGCTGTAAGGGTTCCCCCCGAAAGAATCGATCCTAAAATTGCGGCCACGGCCAAGACCAGGCCTACGATGGTTGCTAAATCCATAGTTTTATCCCATTGCAAAATTGCTTGTTCGTCTACAAGATCGGACTTAACAGGAATGAACTTTAAAAGATTTTAGGAAATTTAACAACTTACAGGAGCAAAAGGATCAGGTTAGGCTGCAATCTTAAGGATTTGCCCCTTAATCAGTGCTTTTACCTCATCTTCGAATGAACGCTTAATAACACCTTTGGAAGTTTTCTCCTCTACAATTTTAAAGAAGATGTTGTCCTCATAAGAAATGGAACACATTATTGATAAAAGATGTGTCAGTTTAAGGTTTAGATCCTTTAGTTCTTGAGGAGAGATTTCTCCAGGAGTATCAAGGTAGCTTTTTAACCAATTTTTAATTGCGATCAAACTTCTAAGTTTAGCGTCAAGTCCCCTACAGGTAAAAGACTCAACCAAGCTTTCTTGGCGGCATAAAAAGTTTTCAATGAGTAAAAACTCTTCCTTTGCAATTTTTTTAACAAACCTATTTTTCAGTGAGAATAAAAATGACTTTGCAGTTTCTAAGTACTCAAGGAAAAGCTCCAAGGATTTAAGCTGGTCACTTTCGCTTGCAAGTAAATCATTTATGATTGCCTGCATTTTTGGATGCACTAAACCTGATTGCATCTCATCCCATGCTTCTCTCAAACAAGGATAGTTTTCAAATGCGTTGATAAGAGGTCTTATGTAAACTTCATTAAGTTCATTAATCACTGAGCTTATATAGCTCTCAACACTTTCTTTTAGATATTGAACCTTCTCAATATCACGATACATAAAGGCCTTGTGGCGAGCTTGCTCGGCCGTGATCAAAAAGTGTTGTGTTCTTCTACTTAGAACGCCCCACGCTTCTTGATAAACGTTATCTTGCAACTCACAACTTCTAATAAAGTAGTCATAAGTAAGGTTACGATTCATCTCTAACCAACGTGAATGCTGGTTATATACTTCAGCTTTCTCCTGAGACAACTCAAATGTTTGTGCTGTAACAAATAGATTCTGAGTTTGGTGAGAGATGATTAAGTCTTCTAATGCTTGATGGATCTCTACAGAGTTTTGAGCATGATTTGCTTTGTAGACAAAAAGATCACCTAGTTCAAACCATACCTTGTAGCTGTCTTGATTGTTTTTAAAGTCATCCAAAGAGTGCTTAGTCAGCTCTTTTTGTACATCGACGGACTTATGAATATTATCCACACGAAAAATATGAATCGAATCAAAATTGGACATCACCAAGTGTGTCTCTACTCCACTGTGAACTTGTTCATAAATTTCATCAAACATTTTATCAGTAAGCTCGGCCGCGCAAAGATCACTCTCCATAAAAGGCACGTAACACTTTTGCTTATCCTGAATGACCTGTTTAATTTTAAACATTAGATTATAGGCGGACTTCTCATCCCATGGGATAAACACATGCTTTCTAATATTTTTTTGAAGAAGTGGGTCTTTTGAGAAAGTGTAGATATTAGATATTCTCTCAAAGACTTTAGAACGGGCCCATTGCATCAGGAGCTCCTAGGAGATGATTACGTTCAACTAGTTACCCATTCTAGGGCGATGCACAATACCAAACAAGAATAATCGTGATTATTTATAGAGATTCAAAGAATTTTGAATACTTAGAGGAAACAAATCCCTATTAAGAGTTTGCTTCCTCTAACATAGTTGCGTCAATATAGCTGACCATAGCTTTTCTAAGCTCATCCAGGCTCACTTTCTCTTGAGCAGCTTCAGAGTTAAAAAGCTCTTCTTTTATCATTTTAACTGGAAAGCCAGTCAAATCGGCCAAGGACTCTAATGAAACCATTTCTTGGTCCTGAGTTTTATTTTCCAACATGCTAAGCTCCTTGCTGTTGTTCAAAAACCTAGCCTTTCCCTGGCCGGTTCCCCTCTCTTGAAACCAAGCATATCTGTATCAAAAAACTTATGTCAAACATTCTAGCTCAGATGTAAGTTTTTTTAATTTTTACTTAAGAAAGTATTTTTAAGTGACTGAATTTACTAAGTTTTATAACTTAAGAAGTTGAAGAAAGCTTTCCATCTTCGCATAGGTTTCATCGAACTCATCTTGAGGCCTACTTTTTAAGGTAATTCCACCACCTGCACAGTATTTCAACTCTGAGGTAGTAAAATCGATCTCACAGCTTCTGATATTGATAGAGCCTGCCTTGAGATTCTTATGTAAAACAATCGTACTTCCACAATACATTCCACGATCATAAGCTTCGAGCTTACGAAGAATCTTCAAAACATTTTTCTTTGGTGCCCCAGTAACACTTCCGCCAGGAAACAGGCCCTTTACGAGTTGGTACAAGTTTAGCCCTTCATGTGCATTGGCCTCCACTATGGAGAACTGATGAACG
>JAGSHJ010000270.1 GCA_023954595.1 Bacteriovoracaceae bacterium
AAATATTTAGGTCTAAAATTGAAAAATGACAGAATGAAGAATTTTGTGAAGGTCCTTAGTTTTGGATATTGAATACTTTGTTGGAATCAATTCAGGTTTTCACGATTCCTCGGTCACCCTTTTAGGTATCGAAAACGGTAGAATTATTAATATAAACACTTGGGCTACTGAGAGAATCACTAAAAGAAAGCGTGATGGTAATTTCCCTTTTTTAGCACTTAAGCAATTGCAAAGTTGGCTTGTTAAAAAATCTATCGATATAGATCCTAAGTGTGTAGGTGTTAACTCCTTTAATGACATGCCTATTAATCAGGAATTGCATTTCCAAAATCATTCCAAAAATTACGAGCAGGCCATTGAAGCATTTGGACTTCAAAAGTTTACTCAAAGATATAATCCTAAAATACATATTGAGACTCACCATCTGGCGCATGCTTATTCCTGTATGGCCCAAAGTCCGTTTTCAAAGGCAGTTATTCTTGTTGCAGATGGGATGGGGAATTCGGTTAGTCACTTTAGTGATGAGCACCCCGAAAAAGAGTTTTTGAAGCAAGAGAAGGCCGAGGCCCATGAAAGCATAAGCTTTTATTTAATGGACGAAGGAAAGCTGACCCCAATAAGCAAGGCCTGGCGTGCTGAAGGGGGAGAGAGCCCTGGTGAAATTTATGAAAAAGCAGCTGCTAAAATTTTTAATAATTGGCAGGAGGCCGGGAAAGTTATGGGCCTTGTTGCTTATGGTTCCCATAGTGAACAGTACAAAGATTTTGAAGGTGTAGAAAAATCTGGAAAAAAGTTCTTTGATAATCTTAGTGATGAAAAGTTTAGGAATATCGCAAATTACGCAGCAGCTGTGCAATTTAAATTTGAGAGTCAGCTTTTAGAATCACTAAGTGAAGTCAGGAAGGAGTTTCCAGATTATAATAACCTGATTTTCACCGGCGGTTGTGCTCTAAATTGTCTGCTTAACGCAAAAATTGCGGAGATGAAACTATTTGAAAACGTACATGTTCCTTCTTTTCCCAATGATGAAGGGATCTCCTTAGGGGTTGCGATATCTGCGGCCAAAAAGCAAAACGCATTTCGCTTCCAGACAACTCCATATAGGCTTCATAAATTTGCCTTCAGTCCTGAAAGTTCAAATATTACCAATCAGCAATCAAAAATAGAGTCTCTTTTTTCCGAACATAAGATTCAAAGGCCGAAGGCAATTTTGGATGTGGTCGCAGAACTGTTAAATGAAGGCAAAGTTGTTGCTTGGATGCAAGGTAAGACTGAAATCGGTCCGAGAGCACTTGGTAATAGAAGTATATTGGCACTTCCGAATGTTGAAGGAATAAAAGATCGCTTAAATAGGGAAGTGAAGTTTAGAGAAAGTTTTAGGCCTTATGGGGTTACGGTTCTTTCAGAGTACGTCCCAAAATATTTTGAAGTGAACAAAGATTTTCATTCTCCCTTTATGATGTTTGCACCTAAGGTCAGGACACAGTTCAGCAGTGCTCTAAAGGAAGTTGTACACCCAGACGGTACCCTACGTCTCCAGACACTAATTAGGGAGCAGAATCCTTTATATTATGACTTGATCAAGAAGGTTCATAGTAAAAGCGGTCTACCCATGCTGATAAATACGAGCTTAAATGTTATGGGACAACCGTTAGCGGATACGGTTGAAGATGCGAGAGTATTTTTTGATCAGGCCAAAGTTGATGCCCTAGTCATCGGTGATTATTTAATTCTCAATGGAGAAAAGAATAATCCTTCATTTAAGTCTTAATTATGTAATGGAAAATGTGAGCTTTAAAAGGCTTTAACCTTTGTTTGATAAGCTTTGCCGGAGAAAGTCTGTATAGATTCGATTTTGAGTAAAAAAAAGCCTGTCCGAAGACAGGCTTTAATTTATTTTGGCACTCCCAAGGGGTGCGTAGACCGGTCTTTTAAAGGCCATAAATATTAGACACTTAGGAATGATTTCGAAGACTTAGCTAATTCTCCCTTTCAGTATTTCTCATCATTTTTCACGGTTTTTCATGGGTTCACCGGAACAAACCGGAACAGATTTGGTTTCTCTGGATGTAATTAAATACCCACATTTTACGATTTTTGGGTTAAAAGTTGCGCTATGTCCAAGATCGTATATAATGTAACTAACCACCCACATCATTTCTTTATATGGGGATTAAATTACATGAATGAAAATCTTGAAAAACTAAAAGAGCTCCCATCATTTACCACCGAAGAAGCGGTAAAGCTTGGCATCTCTAAGAGGATGTTGAGTTACTATGTAAAGAAGGGCGAGCTGGAAAGAATTGCTCGGGGAGTTTATTGCTCCACCAGTTATCAATCCAAAAGTCCGGACTTTGACTGGGAGGACCTTGCTATTGCTGCCACAAATATTCGCGGTGGTGTGATCTGTCTGACTTCGGCCCTTGCTTATTATGAGCTGACAGATGAGATTATGAGAAAGCTTTGGATTGCCGTTGATACGAGTAACTCAAAAGCTAAGTTTCCCATGACTAAGATAGTGAGAATGAGAAATATGAATCTTGGGGTCCAAGAGATTGAGCTAGCAGGAATGAAGGTCAAAATATTTGATATTGAAAGAACCATCATTGATTCATTTAGGTTTCTAAATTTTGAAACGGCAATGAAGGCCCTGAAGTCTTATATGAAAGGGGGGAAGGGAAGACCTGATCTTAATAAAATGAATCGCTATATTAAAGAGCTAAGAACCTCTAAAGTAAAAGACTATATAAGGGCACTAAACGTATGAGTAATAAGAGTACCGAGCAAAGTATAAAGTCTAGGCTTAAAAATATCTCAAAGGAGCGACAAATTCCTTTTAACTCGCTTCTTGAGACCCTGCTTCTAGAAAGATTTTTGGTGAGGATTGCCAGGTCTAATTACAAGAATAGATTAATATTTAAAGGTGGGATGTGTCTTGCTCAGTTTATTAAACTTGGTAGAGAGACAAGGGATCTAGACTTTCTTTTAACACATGTACAGGGAAGCATTCCTGAAATCGAACAGGTGATAACCGAAATCGCACTAACTGCTGTGGATGATGACTTTGTCTTTTCAATGTCAAAAGTCTCCGAACTTTCCGTAGAGCATAAAAAATATCCTGGTTATAGAATTACTCTGCAGGGAGAATTAGGACAGATTAAAAAGACAATCTCACTTGATATTGGAGTTGGAGATGTTGTTAGGCCTAGACCTTTAGAGGTAGAACTTATGAGGTCCAAAAAGCCTCTCTTTGAGGAAAATATCTCCCTAAGTGCTTACCCACCAGAATATATTTTCTCAGAAAAGCTTGAGGCTATTCTCTATCACGGTGAGTTGGGCAGTAGAATGAAAGACTACTATGACTGTTATAGAATGGTTGATGAAGCTGTTTTGGATATGGAGCTTTTAAAAGAAGCCTTACTTGAAACAACCTCAAATAGAGGAACAAAACTTAGGACTATACCTGAAAACACAGAACCATTTACTGATCTTTGGTCAAACTTTTTAAACAGTAATGAGCTTGGCCCTCTTGATATGAATAAAGCTATCAATGTGGTTAACACCATCCTCCAAAAAATAATCTAATTACCTTAATTTCTACTGTCGCCATGTATGCGACATGCCTGCTCCTTTGTGGGGACATGGGCGTCATGAACTTTTTCCCACCCGCTAAAAGCCTAATACCACACAGGAAATCTTGCCCCCCAAATTGACTCCCTCTCTCTCACGTGGATTCGATAGATGGAGTCAATTTGGGGGGAACATGGTGAGTGTTTAAGGGCTTTAGCGGGTAGAAGGTAAAAGAAATAGAAAAGAAAGGAGGTGGCGGCGAAATGGAAGAAAGTAGAAAGGGGGTGAGAGTAAGTATGGAGATTAGAGAAATTTAATGGGCATGTAAGTATTATCTGGTTGGTGTTTCGCTGTTTTGCAGTGTGTCATTTTGTGGCAAACTCGTTTTATTGAGAACAACGATGCCGGCAAAGTTTAATTTTCCGGACATCCAATTAGGCTTCAGAAGGGTGTGCCTTTCCGAGGATGAATTGAAAGACAAAGAAACAATAAACAAGGTTTGGATATAAACCATTACTTAAATGACCGAGGATTTATTGATGAAAAACTTACTGTTAGGACTAACCCTTTTAATTTCATTTAATACTCATGCCGATAGCAAAGAAGTAAAAGTTCAGCATTTTGGTAAGAAAGGTAATCTTATAGTTACTTGTGATGATAGAGCTATGAAAGAAAAGTACATTTATAATGCAGTAGAGTTTTATTACTTAAACCCAACATCGGTAATTCCAGAGGCAGAAAGAGAAGCATTTGTTACATTCTTATCTGAAGATAATTCTAGAGTCGAGCATGCAGTTTCTTTCTTTGAAACATGTACGGTCTCTAGTACTAAAAAATAATATAAAAAATCAATTTATTATAATGAGGAGAATAAATGAAAACATTATTTGTGAATTTAATACT
>JAGSHJ010000121.1 GCA_023954595.1 Bacteriovoracaceae bacterium
CTTTCCAGTAGTTGAGGCCGCAGAGATTAAAAGAAGTTATTAATGAAGTTCAAAGAGCGTTTTAAAAATATTGAGTACAATAATCTGTACCCACTGTTCTTTACAATCATTTTTATTCTCATTCTCATCCAGTACTCATTTAATTCATTAGATGCGATTTTTTATGACCTCTGGTCCAAAGCGGATATCGTTGCAAACGAACCGGATAATATCGTGGTCGTTACCATGGATGAAGAGAGCGATCAGTTTTTAGGAGAGGTATACCCTTATACTTATGCAACGCATGTGCGTTTTTTAGATAAGCTCCTAGACGATCGACCAGATATTGTTTCTTACTTAATTCCCTTTCTTGCTCCGGAGACGCAAGCTGAAACCAGCTATGCTGAAACCTTCCATGACAGGCTTTTAAAGTACTCTCAAGAAGAGGGGCACTTTCGTTTCGGAACAGATAAAGATGCTTGGGGAGAACAGGTTCCGCCGGAGAACTTAGTTGATCTAGGTTATTCATTAGCTCTTATAAATAAAGACGGAAATGTTTTTGCAAAAGATGACGTTACAAGAAGAGTTATCTTAAACATCTCTGGTGAAGACTCTCTGCATCTTTGGATCGCTAATAAGTACCAAGAAAGCAGAGGCCTGGAAAAACTTGAAGCTGCTGAATATCAAGGAGCTTACTATAATAGAGAGGCCGATGCGACGTTTAGCTTATTTCGTTATGGGGGAGACCCATCAAGGTATGACACAGTAACATCCATTGCATTTCACAGAGTTGTAGTTGGTAATTTTCCTAGAGGCTTTTTTAAAGGCAAAACGGTTTTAATAGGCTCCCAGTATCTGTCGAATGTGGGGGATTTTGTAAATACACCGTTTGGAAAAGAGGATCAGAAGTCACCTAAGCTTAATGTTCATGCACAAATAATTCAGTCACTCATCAAAGATATGACAGTCGTGCGCGCTCCTGATTGGATTACAGACTTTATAGCAATCATCCTTGCTATCTTGCTGCCTTTTATTATTTCAAAAGTTAAGCCTACAAAGGGTATCTTAATAACCATGGCAATCATGGTGAGTATGTTCTCCTTGGCGTATTTCTCGTATATAGGCCTGGGGATTTGGTTTAAGTTATCCCATGTAATCTTAAGTATATTTGTGGTCTATTATATCTGGGTACCGTTTAGAGCGATTGGTGAATATCAGACAAGATATACAATTCAAGAAGAGACGAAGATGCTCAAAAAAGTGGATATGCTCAAACAAAACTTTATATCCCTTATGAGTCACGACCTTAAAACCCCAGTTGCAAAAATAAGTGGTATTGCAGACATACTTAGAAATCAATACAGAAACGAGCCAAAGCAAAAAGAGCTCTTAGATAATATTGTTCTATCAACTAAAGAGCTTAATAACTTCATAACCTCAATTTTAGACCTGACTAAAATTGAATCAAGAGACATTACTCTAAGACTTGAAACCAAAGATATAAATCCACTTATTGAGCAAACTGTAGACAAGCTGAAGTTTGAGGCCAGTGCTCAGAACATGAAAATCAATATGGACTTAGCACCGCTTTATCCAATTAAACTTGATGTTGTACTTATTAATAGGGTCCTCGCAAATCTTATAGGTAATGCAATTAAGTATGCTGGTCAAGGTAGTGAGGTCTCAGTTCGTTCATGGGATGATGAACAATGGGTTTATGTTGAAATAAAAGACTCAGGTAAAGGTATTAAGGAAGAAGACCTCGAATATATTTTTGATAAGTTCTATCGGGTAAAGAATGACGATAGCCATAAAATTAAAGGTTCAGGGCTAGGCCTTTATTTGGTAAAATACTTTATCGAGTTACATCACGGAAAAATTGCTGTTACTTCAAAACCAAATGAAGGTGCCGCATTTTTGATACAGTTAAAAAATGAATAAAGCAGGAGAGCTTAAAAATGCATAAAGTACTAGTGGTAGATGATGACAAAGTTTTACAACAATCAGTAAAACAGGCCTTAGAGTTTCATCACTTCAACGTAGATGTTGCAGATAACGGTAAAGAGGCCGTTAATGCTGTCTACCGCGAAAAGTACGACCTAGTGGTGATGGATGTGAACATGCCTGAGATGGACGGTATTGAAGCATTGGGTGAGATCAAAAAGCATGACCCTTCGATTATCGTTTTGGTTCTTACGGCATATTCAAATGTCTCCGACGCTGTAAAGGCCGTAAAAGAAGGGGCCTTTAACTATCTTGAAAAACCGATAACTTCAGAGAATCTGGTTGCTCTTATCAAAAGAGCGCTTAAGGCCAGATCAATGGTCGAGACTACGGCATTTTCTGCACCTACACTATCTTTAGGTGGTGCGAATGAAGATAAATTTGTAGGTGAGTCAAACTCAATGCAAAAAGTTTTTGATGTCATCGGCAAGCTTGCAAAAGTGAACACTCCTGTTCTTATTAGGGGTGAGTCAGGTACAGGTAAAGAACTTGTTGCAAAGGCGATTCATTATAATGGCCCTAGAAAAGAAAATAAATTTGTTGCTGTAAACTGTGGCGCAATATCAGATAACCTTATTGAGTCTGAACTCTTTGGACATGAAAAAGGCGCATTTACAGGTGCTGACCAAAGAAAGATAGGTAAGTTTCAGTACGCAGAAGGCGGCACTCTGTTCCTAGATGAAATAGGAGATATTTCACCATCTATGCAGGTTAAGCTGCTTAGAGTTCTTCAAGAGAAGAAGTTTACACCAGTGGGCTCAAATAGAGAGATCTCAGTGGATGTGAGAATCATAGCCGCCTCACACAAGCCATTTGAAGAGATGATTAAGACTGGAGATTTTAGAGAAGATCTTTTTTACCGTCTAAATGTTCTTCCTGTTTATCTTCCACCATTGAGGGAGAGAAAGTCAGACATTCCTCACCTTGTTAATTACTACATAAATTACTTTAATAATGTACATAGCCTTGAAGTAAATGGAATTACACCTGAGGCGACAAAAACACTTCAAGAGTATACTTGGCCAGGAAACATCCGTGAGTTGAGAAATACAATTGAGCATTGTTTTATCATGGAAAGTGGAGACTACATCTCAGAGGAGTCTCTACCTATTAAAGTTAAAGATGGCAGAAAAGCTACTGAAGAAGAAAGTGATACTGTTGATGCTATGATCGACTTTAAAAGTATCAAGAACTCTGTATTGGATAAAGATCCAAGTGAGGTTGATAACTCCCAGTTTCAGTTCACTTTTGCGAAAAAAGAGGACGGAGAAGTCAAAATGGACTTTCAGGCAGCAAAGGACAAGTTTGAGAATGAGTTTATTGTTCAGGCCTTAAAGGTGAATAAGGGCAAAATTAATCAAACTGCACTAAATGCCAATATTCCTAAAAAGACGCTTTTAAGAAAGATTGAAAAGTATGAGATTAACCCTAAGGACTATTATCAATAATATGAAAAAGAATTTAATTATATATATCAGTGTGATCATCGCCATTGTCATTTTTGATCAATGGACAAAGAGTTTAGTTTCAGCAAACTTCTACCTTGGAGAGTCGGTTAAGGTTATAGATGGTCTTTTAAATTTCACATATGCCAGAAATACCGGTGCTGCTTTTAGCTTTGGCGGTAATTTTGAAAATTGGGCAAGATACCTTCTTTTTCTTGCACTGCCAGTTGTGGCCTGTGCATGGCTTGGGACACTACTAATTAAAAGCTTCAAAGGTCCAAAAATTCTCACTTGGGCCTATGCTTTAATTCTTGGTGGAGCAATAGGAAACCTTATAGATCGATTTAGATTAGATTATGTGGTTGATTTTATTGATTTTTACCATAAGGATGCGCATTTTGCGACTTTCAATATCGCCGACAGTGCAATATCAATTGCTGCTGGATTGTTGATAATCGACTTTATTATTAATAAGAAAGAAGAACATGATCTGAAAAAGAAAAAGGATCAATTAAGTTCATGATTCCAAAGTTAACTTTGTTCGGAATCACAATTTATACCTACCCCTTGCTTATGGGAATAGCTTGGGGTCTTGGTGTTCAAGTCTCACAAAAGCTAAACGAGCTTAATCAAAATAAATTCAAGCACATAAATCTCTACCTTGCTGGAGTGTTTCTGACGAGTTGGTTAGGTGCAAAGCTCTTTTATCTGGCCACCGTAGAGATAGGGCAAAGCTCTAAAATTGCACCGCTTGCAAGCTTTTGGCTTGGGGGTGGGTTTGTCTTTTATGGTGGGTTGGTTTTTGGGATAGCTTTCTCTATTTTATTTGCCCTCAAATCTAAGCAAAATTTGAAGTCCTTCAATGTGTTTGTTCCAGCACTATGCATAGGCCATGGGATAGGTCGTATTGGATGTTTTATGGCCGGATGCTGTTATGGTGTACCCTATGATGGCGTTCTTTCTGTGCATATGCACTCAATGGATCGCTTTCCTGTGCAGTTACTTGAATCATTCACTCTTTTGGGATTTGGCTTAGTGACACTAAAAGTGAAGTTCCAAGAAAAGAAGTACCTTGTTGCTTATTATTTCGCTTTTTACTCAATTGCGAGATTTCTATTTGAATTCGTTCGTGGTGACATGATTAGAGGGATATGGGCGTTTGGCCTTAGTACTTCCCAAATCATATCCTTATTAATTGCTATAATTATGTTTGTATTATGTTGCGTTAATCTTAAATCATCACGGTCTACTTCCCCGTTAGTCTGAATCAGTTCAAATTTTGCTCTTAAAAGCTCTCTATGGTATGAATTCTTTAATTTTAATCAATTTTTACGTGGTGGGTTATGACGACAAAATTACGTTTTGTAACTGCGGCCAGTCTTTTCGACGGCCATGATGTTTCCATTAATATTATGAGAAGACTTCTTCAATCCAAGGGAGTGGAGGTTATTCATTTAGGTCACAATAGATCTGCACAAGAAGTTGTAGATGCGGCCATAAGTGAAGATGCAAATGCAATTGCATTGAGTTCCTATCAAGGCGGCCATAACGAATACTTCCGCTATATTAAAGACCTCCTTATGGAGCGTGGCGCTGACAATGTGAGAATATTTGGCGGTGGTGGTGGAGTTATCACACCACCAGAGATTAAAGCTCTTGAAGAGTATGGGATTGATAAAATTTATCATCCACAAGATGGTATGAAGCTAGGTCTTGAGGGGATCATTGATGATATGATCGAGAAGGCAAAAGCAAGTACACTTGAAGGTGTAGACTTTAAAAAGTTTGAAGCTAAACCAGATATCACTCCACGTGAAGTATCTAAAGTTATCACTTATATTGAAGATCAGGGCGATCTGCCTTTTGAAGTTAAAGAGAGACAGGTTCCAATCTTTGGTATTACAGGAACTGGTGGTGCAGGTAAATCATCTTTGATTGATGAGCTACTTCTTAGATTTCACCGCTACTATCCAGAGAAAAAAGTGGCTCTTATATCTGTGGATCCAACAAAACGTAAAACTCAAGGTGCTCTTTTAGGTGATAGAATTCGCCTTGGAAGTGCTTCTTTTGAGAATGTTTTCGTAAGATCACTTGCAACAAGAAACTCTAAAACAGAACTCTCACCACAAATCAAAAAAGTGACAAGTTTTATGAAGTCTCTAGACTATGACTTGATCATTGTTGAAACTTCTGGGATTGGACAAGCTAGTGATGAGATTACTCAAGTTGCGGATAAGTGCGCTTATGTCATGACGCCAGAATATGGTGCGGCCTCACAATTAGAAAAAATTGAAATGCTTGAGGTTGCAGATTTTATTGCCATCAATAAATATGAAAAACCAAGAAGTGAAGACGCTCTTAGAGATGTTAGAAAGCAATATAGAAGAAATCACAAACTGTTTATAGGCCATCCTGGTAGTCCAACTGATGAGGAATTACCTGTTTATGGGACAATGGCATCAAAGTTCAACGATGTCGGTGTAAATGCATTCTTTTGTGACCTCGTGAGAGTATTTGATTTCTCTTGGAAAGATGAACTTGAAGTTCTTCCAAAAGAAAAGTTTCCACAGATCAAGCACTCAATTATTCCGGCCAAGCAAACAGGATACTTAAGAAGTATTTCCGACACTGTTAGAGACTACAACACAAAGACTGAAGAGCATCTCTATCTCTTTAATCAAATCGATGCTGTACGCACATCAAAGAAGCTTGCCAAGACAGAAGCGGTTATTGCTGAGCTTGATTCAATAGAAAAAGAACTGAATGAATCACTAACTAGTGAAGATTGGAAGAGACTTGAAGAGTATGACACAACCGTAGCTCAA
The DNA here is from genome assembly GCA_023954595.1 of Bacteriovoracaceae bacterium. Taxonomy (GTDB): domain Bacteria; phylum Bdellovibrionota; class Bacteriovoracia; order Bacteriovoracales; family Bacteriovoracaceae; genus UBA845. Next base: position 6,254 of record JAGSHJ010000121.1, read on the forward strand.
TACGAAGAGGGAGCATTTAAGTATCAAGTAAGAGATAAAGAAATCAAAGTTGATACTAAATACACCTCTCTTTCTCAGCAAAAGATTTCAAGAGTAGGCTTTCCAAAATTTATCGGAATGGGTGAGAAAGTAAAGTTCTTAAGAACCCAAAACCTTCCAGGCTTTTTTCCATATGCTACAGGAATCTTTCCTTTTAAAAGAAAAGATGAAGATCCAAAAAGGATGTTTGCTGGAGAAGGTGGGCCTAAAAGAACGAATAGAAGATTTCATTACCTATCTAAAGATGATCCTTCAAAAAGATTATCAACTGCTTTTGACAGTGTAACTCTCTATGGAGAAGACCCTGATCACAGGCCAGATATTTATGGAAAGGTAGGAGAGTCTGGTGTTTCCATAGCCACTCTTCAAGATATGAAAGACCTCTTTGATGGTTTTGACCTATCAGCTCCATCCACTTCAGTTTCAATGACAATTAATGGTCCTGCACCAATTATTCTAGCAATGTTCATGAACACTGCTATTAATCAAAAGTTGTCTGAGGAAGAAAGAAAAGACCCAGCTAAATGCATCGAAGTAATGAGGCAAGTTAGAGGTACAGTTCAAGCAGATATCCTTAAAGAAGATCAGGCACAAAATACTTGTATCTTCTCCCTCGATTTTGCTCTGAAGCTTATGGGAGATGTTCAGCAGTACTTTGCAAAGAACCTAATTAAAAACTACTACGCAGTTTCTATTAGCGGTTACCACATCGCCGAAGCAGGGGCTAACCCGATAACTCAACTAGCATTGACCCTTTCAAATGGCTTCACTTATGTTGAATACTATCTATCTAGAGGGATGCATATTGATGAGTTCGCAGAAAATTTATCTTTCTTTTTCAGCAACGGGCTTGATCCTGAGTATACCGTAATAGGACGAGTTGCCAGAAAGATTTGGGCGATAGCGATGAAAGAGCGTTATGGCGCAAGTGTGAAAAGTCAGAAGCTAAAGTACCATATTCAAACTTCTGGTAGATCTCTACATGCTCAAGAAATTGACTTCAATGATATTAGAACTACGCTTCAAGCATATTTAGCGTTAAGTGATAACTGTAACTCTCTTCACACAAATGCATACGATGAGGCGATTACTACTCCTACTGAGGAATCAGTGCGAAGAGCAATGGCAATCCAGATGATTATTAATAGAGAGTTTGGATTGAATAAAACAGACAATCCAATGCAAGGCTCTTTTATCGTTGATGAACTAGCAGACCTCGTTGAAGAAGCTGTTCTTACTGAGTTTGAAAAAATCTCTGATAAGGGTGGAGTTCTTGGAGCAATGGAGAGTATGTATCAAAGGGCACAAATCCAAGAGGAGTCCCTTTACTACGAATCGCTAAAGGATACTGGCGAGCTTCCAATTATAGGCGTTAATACCTACATTGCAGATAATATCGATGAACAACTAACTGCTGATATTGAGCTGACCAGGGCTAGTTCTGAAGAGAAAGAAGAGCAAATAAATAGACTCAACGAGTTTAAAAATCGTAATGCTGATCAGGCAGAAATCCAACTTGAGAAGCTAAAGAATGTTGCTCTTAAAAATGAAAACATCTTTGAACAGTTACTTGAAACAGTTAGATATTGTTCCTTAGGTCAAATCACCAAAGTTCTTTATGAAGTTGGTGGAAAGTATAGAAGGAATATGTAGATGAAGGTTTACACTAAAACCGGAGACAAGGGACAGACTGGACTGGTCGGTGGTGCTAGAATAAGCAAGGCCGACCTTCGTTTAGAGACTTATGGCGAAGTCGATGAATTAAATTCATTCATCGGCTCAGTACATAGTGCTCTAAAGGTTGTAAGTGCCCCAAGTAGTGAGATTTCTATTATTGAGTTTATTCAAAACACTCTTTTCAATCTTGGATCCAATCTCGCTTGTGCTGCAGAATCTAGAGAGACTTTTAAACTTCCAAAGGTACAAAGCTCAGATATCGAAAAACTAGAAACTTGTATTGATGAGTTTGAGAAGCAGCTTGAGCCGCTTAAAAATTTCATACTTCCAAATGGCTCGCTTGCGGCTTCTGCCTGTCATATCGCTAGATCTGTTTGCCGTAGAGCTGAGAGACGCCTGGTTCAGTTCTCTTTGGAACTTCCGTCAGAGGTTCCTGAAAATTCTATAGAATTTTTAAATAGGCTGTCAGATTTCTTATTTGTCTATTCAAGGCTAATCAACAA
>JAGSHJ010000499.1 GCA_023954595.1 Bacteriovoracaceae bacterium
CAATATTGTCACCAGTTACTTTTTCAAATAACTTCGCACCTTGGCTTTTGAAAGTGATTGCAACATATGGTTGATTATCTTGTGGATCAATTCTTACAATCGCATCTTGAAGCTCTTCACCTGTAACACTTGGAGTAGCTTCAACCACGTATGGGATCAACTGCTCAACTTCATTGCTTACTGGGTTTAAAATCTTCTTAAATACAAGTTCGAAACCATTTGGAATCTCATCCTTGAATTTTTTATTCATCTCCATAGCGTAATCAGAAAAACGCTCGCCTCTTTTATATACAAGGCCATCTTTTTCTGAAGTTTGCATCCAAGATTGAAGGGCCGCAGGACTTACATCTTCATTTACAATTCTAAATGAAAGCTTTGCAGTCTTACCAATTAGGTCCTTTGCTCTTTCGATGTCTTTAACACCTGGAAGCTGAACAACAATTCTGTCCTCACCTTGAGAAACAATCTCAGGCTCAGTTACACCAAATTCGTCAATTCTGTTTCTAATAACTTCAATCGACTTTTTAACGGCATTGTTTTCAATGTCATTTTTAAACTCTCTACCTAAAGCATAAGTAAAAGTAGAATCTTGAGTTCCTACAAGTCTTAGAGGAAAGCCATAGAATTCTTTGATCTTATCAAGTGCCAACTCCATCTGAGAAGCATCAGAAACAATCAAAGTATGTTTTGGATCTTCAGGATCAGTTGTGTTCAACTCTCCAATTTCAGAACCAATACCTTCATCAGTTAAAGTGTTTTGAACTTTCTTCATGTAGTTTTTCACTTCATCGCTGTAAACCTTATTGAAGTCGATTCCCAAAACCATGTAGAGGCCACCTTGAAGGTCAAGGCCAAGATTGATTTTTGACTTAACTGGGAATTCGCTTTTTTCAGGGTCAAAGCCAAAGAAAGTCGGGATAACTGCCATTATCGCTACAATGGACAGAAAAAGTAATAAGCTAAAACGATACCACCAACTGCGATTCATTAAATTCACCTTTTATATTGAGTTAGTAATTGCTTGTTTAACGCGAAGCACCTAGCTTTGTTTTAAGACAAAACAAATCAATTACGCTCATAACAGAACGTAAATAATTGCCTAAAACTAAGCAGTTATAAAATGTTAAACAATTTTGGTCATTTGAGCAAACAACTAAATGATTGATCGAGTTTTATTTTTTGGAACTCTCAGAGTCTTGTGGCCGCACATCGGCGACTTTCTCTTGAGAGTCGCCGGTGGCAGGTTTTACCATATCGGTAATTTGATCTTTTGTTTCTTGAACAGGATTCGTAACGTGCTCTTGTAGACCTCGTGCAGCATTTTGAAATTCTCTCATTCCCTTTCCAAGTCCCCTTGCCAATTCAGGCAATTTCTTAGGGCCAATAAAGATTAATGCGATGAATAAAATTACGACAATTTCGCCAACACCAAGTCCAAACACTTACTTACCTCTTATTTTTTAGCTTCTGCTGGCTTCTCACTAAGAATCTTAGTAGAACCACCAATTTGGTTTCTTAAAAACTTAACTTTTTGTCCACCTTCGATTTCAAGAGTCACAACTTTGTCTGTAAGGCCGTAGATAGTTCCGATCATTCCAGACTTAGTGAATACTTCATCACCTTTATTCATTTGGCTAATGAATCTTTGCTCTTCTTCCATCTTCTTTTTCTGAGGACGAATCATTAGAAAGTATAATACCAGAAACACCAATATAATTGGTACAAAAGACATAATTGGGTTCTGTTGAGCAGCGGCATCCTGAGCATAAGCATTGGACATAAGTAGATCTAGCATAAATTTTCCTTTTTATTTCAGTTATTTCCAGCGTTCTGAAGTGTATTTTTTATAGAATTCTTTATAATAATCGTCAAATCTGTCTTCTAATATCGCGGCTCGTGCCTCTTTGACCATCTTTAAATAAAAATGCAGGTTGTGAAAACTAATCATTTGCCCACCAAGATACTCACCTACAGTAAATAAATGACGCACATATGAGCGAGAATAGTTACTACATACCTTACAATCACATTCGGGATCTGGTGGAAGCTCATCAAACTGGAACTTTTGCTTCTTAATATTCACAGGGCCATGAGATGTTAAAAATTGTCCGTTACGGGCATTTCTTGTTGGAAGAACGCAATCGAACATATCGATTCC
>JAGSHJ010000361.1 GCA_023954595.1 Bacteriovoracaceae bacterium
CTACTAATTCTTTGCTCATAACTCTCTAATACATTTGCAAACACTTCTTGAAAAGGTTTTTCAAGAGCAATCATTCCAACAGCAAATAAGGTCACAGAACAACCTATGATTGCTTGCATTCCCATGGCCTCATCCAACATGATCCAACCAAGTGCTGCTCCTAGAGGAGACTCCATCAAAAATACCAAGGCCACAATATGTGGCTCAATTAGCTTTTGGGAGCGAAGTTGAAGGAAAAAGGCCACGGCCGTTGAGAATATTCCCATAAATATTAGCCCTAAAAACGCAGGGCTAGTCACACCTTCATCCAAAAAACTAACTATTGGCGCGCTTCCTTCAAAGATTAAGGCCAGAGGAAGTGTAATGATACACACCCCAAGCATTTGAAGCACATTGAAGACACCAGTGCTTTTAAAGACTTTTGAATATTTACCAACACTTAATATGTGTAATGCCGCAAAAACAGCACAACCAAGAGTGAGCCAATCACCATTGTTTAGATTGGCAAAATCAAGCTCCATCAGAAAACACACCCCACCAAACGCACATAAGGCCATAACCCAGTAATAAGGAGTGAGTCTCTTTTTTAAAAATACACTAGCAATGATTGGAGTAATAAACGCATACAGGATGGTAATAAACCCACTTTTTGCAACTGTAGTATATTGGAGCCCTTTGATTTGTAAAAACATCATTGCTGCCAGACATATAGAACATATCCCGAAGCCTTTGAGCTCGTCTTTACTCAGTCGGAGGGATTTTGAAAACAAAAGAACAGGCGAAGTAGCTGCAAAGGCGATAAGAAAACGCCCAAAACATACCCACAGAGGCCCTAGGCTCTCAAGTCCCATGCGACTACCGATAAATCCCGCACCCCAAAAAAATGCCGCTAAAAATGCGCAAATATAAGCAATTATCATGGGGACTTCTATAGCCTAATCCTCAAGGCCAGAACATACCCAGTGAAAAAAATCACCACTCCACAAAGCCTAAAAGAGCACAGATGGTTGATCTTTATACTAGGCTAAGCAAAATTCTCCCGTTTAATGTCTCCTAGCGTCTTAAACCAACAGTTGTTATGATTTGGTTATGAAAAAAACAAAACCAAAGTTACTCGTACGCCAGGCCAGAAGTGAAGATGTTGGCGAAATTATAGCTCTAAATAACAAGGTATATCCGAACCTGCCGCCCTACCCACCAGAGATGATCTTAGGGCAAATAACCAACTATGCAGAAGGTTGTATGATTGTTGAGCTAGATTCAAAAATCGTGGCGTATTCTGCTTCTATAAGACTCTCTGAGCGAAGAGTGAAGTCAAAGCATACATGGAACTCCATTACAGGTGGTGGCTTTGGAACGACTCACGAAAAAGACGGCGAATTTCTATATGGGTACGAAATATTTGTGGACCCGGAACAAAGAGGCCAAAGAATAGGCCAGAGGATTTACAACGCCAGAAAAGAACTCGTTAAGCACTACAGACTCAAAGGCATAGTGTTTGCCGGAAGAATTCCAAACTACAGAAGACGCCATAAAAGAGTCGCTAATGTTGAAGAATATATTGAGAAGGTAAAGAATAAAACTTTTAGAGATCCGGCCCTTGGCTTTCAATTAAGAAATGGCTTTGAAGTACTAGGTGTTTTAAAAAACTATCTACCTGATGACAAAGAATCTATGGGTAACGCTGTTCACCTTATGTGGATCAATCCTGAATTCAATCAAGACAGTTTAGTCAAAGGACAGCCACCTCAAAAGAATGTGGTTAGGCTTGCAACTGTCCAGTTTCAACAAAGAAAAATTAAAAGCTTTGAGGAGTTTGCAGAGATTGTTCGCTACTTTGTGGACGTATCTTCCAACTATAATTCAGACTTCGTCGTATTTCCCGAATATTTCACAATGCAGTTATTATCAATTGAGAATGAAGAGGTAAAACCTCACGTGGCCATTGAGAGAATGACTGAGTATGCAGATGATGTAAAAACTCTGCTTCGAGAGCTAGCAATTAAATATAACATCAACATTATTGGTGGTTCTCACCCAAGCTCTATGAAAGATGGATCAATTAGAAACATCTCTTATATCTGTTTGAGAAATGGTGAGATGCATGAGCAGGCCAAAATTCATCCAACTCCGGATGAGGCCTATTGGTGGAACATTTCAGGTGGAGACAAGATAAAAGTAATACCAACTGATTGTGGACCTATTGGCGTTTTAATTTGTTACGATAGTGAGTTTCCAGAACTTACAAGACACTTGGTGAACCAAGGGATACAGATTCTTTTTGTGCCTTTCATGACAGACGAGAGACAATCTTATTTGCGAGTTAGATACTGTTGCCAAGCACGTGCAGTTGAAAATCAAATTTATGTCGTCATGAGTGGAAATGTTGGTAACCTTCCAAAAGTGAGCAATATGGACATCCAGTATGCCCAAAGTTGCATTTTAACTCCATGTGACTTCCCTTTCTCTCGTGATGGTATAGCCGCAGATACAACCCCAAATGTTGAGACGGTCGCTTTTGCAGATTTAAGATTGGACGCATTACTGGAAGCTAGAAATAACGGTACGGTTCAAAACTTAAAAGACAGAAGACATGATCTTTACTCAGTAAAATGGCATAACTCCAAAAAGGGATTATAGAGCTTTTAGAGCACTTAATAACTTATCCCAAGAGTCACTGGCCGCCTTTTCATCATAGGCCAGTGGCATGTTAAACTCTTTTCCAAATTTATCAGCAAGTGGATTAGTAAAGGCGTGTTTTGCGCCTTTATAGTTTTCAAACACATAATTAACCTCAGCTTTTTCAAGAGAGCTCTTCATGGCCTTCACCTGTTCGGCACTAATCATGGGATCGGCCTCACCATTAAATATTAGAATTTTGGGATTATCCGCTCGTTTAGGAATGTTGTAGTTCTCTGGCAGCCCACCATGAAAGCTTGCTACAAGGTCAAGATCGACTCCCATTTTTGCCATCTGAAGAACAACCGTGCCACCAAAACAAAATCCTATTGCTGCAATTTTTTTATCATCGACATTCGGATGTTTTTTTAAAATCTCAAGGCCCTTTTCAAACTTCTGACGAAGCTCTTTCATGTCCGACATAGCTTTTGATGCAAACTCTTTTGCCTTGTCTGGGTGCTTGGCAATTTTGCCCTCTCCAAACATGTCTACAGCGAAGGCCACATAACCTTTTTCGGCCAATTGTCTTGCCCGCATCTTTGGATATTCATTTTGTCCCCACCATTCATGCACAACAATGACACCAGGTCCTTTTTGTTCACCTTCAGGTGCTGCAATGAATCCCTTATGAGTGATTCCATCAACCTCATAAACAAATTCTTTAGTGGTAATGCCTAAAACGCTAAAACTTAAAAATAGTGCAATGATTATAGTTTTCATAAGTAATACTGTTGTGCAGTTGCACCAGAATGTCAGCTATACATTATTTTGATAGAAGGCAAATTCACCAGAACATGTTAGTATTGTATTTGTGAATATTGAAATCTATCCAAGTCTTATTGATTGCCCACGAGATCTATCGGCCCTTGAAAGCGCTAATCCTTTTA
>JAGSHJ010000550.1 GCA_023954595.1 Bacteriovoracaceae bacterium
TATCAAAACCTTAAACAAGAGATCGAGCGTATCTCACAAGTTACTGAGTTCAACGGAACAAAGCTACTTAGTGGAGAAGGCGAAAAACTTGACTTCCAAATTGGCACAAACAACGACGCTTTTCAAGATAGAATTAACTATGATACTGCGTCAATCAATTCTACAATGGCTGGTCTTGGCATCGATGAGATCGCTGTCGGATCTAAAGAGGGTGCACAAGACTCACTAGCTACAATTGATAAAGCAATTGAAACTGTTTCTGGCCAAAGAGCAGAACTAGGTGCGATTCAAAACAGATTATCTTCTACAAGTAACAACTTGCAGACAACTGTTGAGAACTTGAGTGCTGCAAACAGCCGAATCAGAGACGTTGATTACGCTTCTGCAACTGCTAAGAATGCTAAAAACAACATTCTTGCTCAAGCTGGTACTTCAGTACTTTCTCAAGCAAACGCTCAAGGACAGAATGCCCTGAGATTGATTGGCTAATAATTAATTCCTGCATAAACAAAAAGTCCATCCCCCTGCATAGGGGGATTTTTTTTGTCCTCTTCTTCCAGATCTGGAACCTTTGAAATATGTGCTGTATAGTTTATGAATGAGTAAACTACCACTTTCTGTTTTGGCCATTCTTAAGCATGGCGATGAAATCTTCTTTATTAATAGACAAGATCACCTAAGAGTTTTTCCGGGCTATTGCTCTTTTCCTGGTGGAAAGGTTGATAGAAAAGAAAGTGAGTTGGATCACTTCGGTCTCCCTCCAAAACTTTTAGGTGCTTTAGCACGAGAGCTGATGGAAGAGCTTCGCTTTGATATTGTTCACGAGATTAAAAATGAAAACATTTTAAGTATACGTCAAATTGGACAAGCAATTACACCAGATTTTAATCCTTATAGGTTTGAAGCACACTATCTACTTATTGAAGTTTCTGAAAAACCAAAGTTCACGCTGTGTTCAAATGAAATAAAAAATGCTTTCTGGATGCAACCGAAGCAATTGCGTTTAAAATATGAGTGCGGAGAATTGATTGTAATTCCTCCTATGTGGAATGTTCTGGATTACCTGGAAAATTCCCGAGAGGGGATAGAATCATTTAATTTAATTACTCCTGACTCAGAAGTTCCGTGTCTGGAATCTATATATGGGGTAAAGCAATTTATGCCTCTATCTAATACACTGCCACCTGCTGAGCGTACAAATGCTTTTTTTATCGGGGACATATTAGTTGATCCATCACCTAAGGACGCGAGTGAACTAGATAAATTAATGAATTCGATACCGAAAGATAAAGTGAAAAATATCTTTATTACTCACCATCATGGAGACCACCATAACTTAAGTACGAAAGTAGCAAAAGAGCTTGGGGCATCAATACTTTTGAGTCGTTATACTTATGAGCGAATTGTTGAGGTTTCTGGGAAGGAGCATTTCGTAGATGTAGATATTACTTTCTGCCAGGAGAGAGATGTAGTCACTAATTGGTTAGGTAAGAAAGTTATAGTTCATGAGATCCCTGGACATGATGAAGGTCATTTAGGGCTCGCTCCAGAATCGCTGGAGTGGTTTATTGCTGGAGACCTTTATCAAGGTGTTGGGACAGTTGTTATTGGTGGTAGAGAA
>JAGSHJ010000391.1 GCA_023954595.1 Bacteriovoracaceae bacterium
ATTTCCACATCTTTGGTAAATAAATCTGAAGAGAGTTCAGTGAACTCTTTAATGGTTATGCTTCTATCTTCATTATAAATGTCATCTACAAAAAACTTTTTCACGCTAATTAACCTCAAGTGATAATACACATCACTTTATTTTTTTATTTATATAATTACTTAAACTTTGGATCCGTCAGAGATGTTTCCAAAAATTTAAGAAGATCGCTCTTTTGCTGTGCAGAGAGCCTTATCATTCTGTGCTTTAGAAGATTGTGAGCATCTTCTTTTTTTCTAAAGAGTCTATATGGATTAGTCTCTACAAAAAGTCTTACTCCATAGGTGTTATTCTCAAGCAGGCTAAGCCAGCTAGAATCATAGGAGTCTACGGCATCTACACCTTTTGTATAGTGCTCAATAACATCACTTAAAGATTTATAAACACCAGAGTGAAAATAAGGTGCTGTTAGAGCAACGTTTCTAAGAGGTGGTGTTCTAAACTGATATCTATCTCTTTCTCTATTTGTTACATAAAATCGACCTTCATCATTGTGATGAATATCTTTTCCTGGCCCCACTTGAGGAGAGGCCACGTTAGCAAACTCAATTCCACCCAATAAGCTTCCAGTGTGACAAGTAGTACATCTACCAACCGTGTTAAAGACTATCGCCCCTCTTTTCTCAGAAGAACTTAGGGCATTCAAGTCCCCTCTAATATATCTATCCCAAGGAGTATTATAAGAAGCAAATTCAAGTCTTTGAAACTCAGCTAGTGCATTTCCTAAATGTCCTATATTGAATTGATCAGCATCGGGATACGCCTTTCTAAATAGTTCCTTATATTCATCAATTGCAAGAATTCTATCTATTAATAGCTTCCACGCCTGCTCATCAGTATCTGCATCGGCCACAGGGTTTGTGCCCTTCGCTCCACGCATTTCATCGTGAGAGATTATGGGAAAGATTGCTTGTGCGGCAAGTGCGCTACCAAGAGCTTCAGTGATATCCATACGCTCTGGATAGTCTCCATTTAGAACTGCAGATGGCGTGGTATAAACGTCACCAACAGAGTCATAAGACAATCTTCCATCCCAAAACATAAATTTTAGCTCTGGATGATCTAGGTTAAATAATGCCGGGGAATTTCTAGGAACAATCGTTTTAGCTGTCACACCCACTGGTAGAGGCAGAGCATCTCCACTTGCTTTATTAGGATCATGACATGTTGAGCAGCTAACGTTTTTATTACCAGATAAGTTATTATCAAAAAATAGCCGCTTACCAAGAATGTATTTATTCTGATTTGCACCTTTAGGTGCCTCTATCGCCTTGTACTTAAATTGTTGAATGTAGTGTTGAAGCTCTCTATCTAAATCATTAGCAATAGCTTTGAATGGGGCCAGGCACACCATCAACATGAGCATTGTCGCGATTCTCATAACTCTTCCCTTGTAGCTAAATTCTGTTTGATACATCAAACTTTCTACCACAAGGCCTATAATTTGCGAAATGTTTCAAATGACTCAAAGCAAAAGGGAGATCTAGGCAGACTTAAAGATACAAAGATTTCCCTCATCAATAAAAAGTGGTGTTGGCCAAGAGAGCTCTTTAGAAATGTCTGATAGCCAATTACGCGCATTACCTTTGGTAACGACAGTAACCTTCTTTCTTTTACTCATTTCAATAATTTGCTCTAATACGTACTTGTAAGTCTGTTCAGTGAAGGGGTCATAGAGATAATAAACATCAGCTTCTGGAATTTTAAATGACTCCAAGGAGAGATCTTGTGCTTTAAAGCTTAGATTATCTTCAAGCCCTAGGTGCTTTGCTGCCTTATTTGCGATGTCTACTCGGTGAGGAACATACTCATAGCCTATGAACTCAATGTCAGGGCGCAAAAGCGAACAAACAAGCCCTACTCTTCCATAGCCAGAGCCCAGATCCACGACACTGCTATTTGGTAATAGGTCACTATTTTCAAGGGCCAGAAGAATTGTAGAATAACCAGACTGCACGCCAACACCAGATCTTTGGTAGAGGCGCTCTTTGGTGTTGTGATCAACAACCATATCTAGATCTAGTTGGTAATCGAGATCAAAGATATCATCCAGATTATCAAAAGTTCTATAGAGACATAGTCCTTGATGCCCTAAGCTTTGTATGTGTCCCTGTTGGTTATTCTCTTCATTTTTAAAGTGCTCACTCATCTCAGTTAAAGATTGGGTGATAAAGGATTTTTGATAGTTACTTGGACTGCTAAGAACTGCCGCTAGGACTTGAGTTTCAATGCCTTGGGTTTCTTTTAAAACCTTTTTAAAGTTTGTTGGGCCACTCTCAACAAGATAGTCCTTTATAAAGGCAAGTGGAGCCAGCTCATTTTTAAAAAGTGGAAGGATAAACTCTTCATACGATGTTTCTATGCCAAGCTCTTTATCGTCCCTTTTTTTAAGCCATAGATGATCTTTTAGAAATTCCATCACAGTACTTAAAAGGGCGGAATTAATATAAAGATGCGCCATTTGAGATGGATTGAGCTCTTCAACACTCAAGTTCTTTTGATCACTATTTAGAAGGTTTAAAAAAGTTTGTTGTGATAATTGCAAGCGGGCCTCCATGATTAAATGATCATGGTTGCTATGCATGGCCGATTTAAATTTTTAAAACTCTACCCTTGAAGTGCGGCCATCGTAAAGATTATAAAAGGTTGGCATCTGACAGAGATTCTCTGAAGAGTCCCTTGTTCACTGGATCTACATACTTTATAGCGTTTGCTGCTGCAGACTTAGCTGATGGACCTTGTCCTAAATTCTTTAATAAAAATGCGTAGTTATACCAAGCATATGAAAATTGAGGGTTAATTTTTAAGGCCAGTTCAAAGTTCTTTTTGGCCATTTCAAGCTCGCCCTCTTGACCATTTAAATTACCTAGCCCAAACCATGCCCAATGACTATCATTCCAGCGGCTAAGTATGGCCTTGTACGCTTTAGACGCCAGATCTCTTTTACCTGCTTTTTCAATAGCTGCCGCAGCTTTTAGATGATCGATGAGAGTTCCTGTTTCTGAGAGCATACCAGCTGGTAGTAAAGCCACTCCCCAATAGCCTCCACGCTTCCAACCTCGTTCAAATTTATCAAAGCTAAGCCTTAAGTCCTGCTCTTTGCCAGAATTTAAAAAGAGCTCCCTTTTTCCCAGATCATATCCTGTTACTAGGGAATAATGCCAAAGCTCGTACCAATCAAAGCCTAGATTTTGAAAAACCACCACAGGAGTTCCCTTACTTAATTCAAGTAAAAGATTCTCCATGGATGTTACTTTTA
>JAGSHJ010000162.1 GCA_023954595.1 Bacteriovoracaceae bacterium
CGAGATGTTAAAACTTGATGTTGCCTTCTTGTACGACCTTCTAGGTGCTTCACAAGAGCAGTCGATCAAACCTAAGAAATTCTCCCAGACGGACATTGATGAAGTTATTCTAGGCCATACAAATGAGCCCGAATTTAGAAAGCTTCAATCAAATGAATTCATGGAGGCCCTAAGAGATAGAACTGTAAAGATTGATGTTCCTTACATCACTAGACTTGATCAAGAAATTAAGATCTATGAAAAGGACTTCAACTCTGAATCCATCCCTCATATGCACATTGCTCCTCACGCATTGGACATGGCAAGTATGTGGGCGATTTTAACAAGACTTGAAGAGCCTAAGAAAGCTGATTTAACCAAACTTCAAAAATTGAAACTTTATAACGGTAAAACTCTTCCTGGTTATAATGAGGACAATGTTAAGGAGCTTAGAAAAGAAGCTCATAGAGAAGGTCTTGATGGTATCTCTCCAAGATATATTCAAGATAAAATTTCTAACTCTTTGGTTAAAAACGCAACTGCTGGTTGTTTGAATCCTTTTATGATCTTCAACGAACTAGAGTCAGGTCTAAAACACCATACCTTGGTAAGTTCTCCAGACCAGCTTGAGCACTTCAAAGAGATGTTGGCGGTAGCGAGACAAGAGTATGAAGACATCGTTAAAAATGACGTTCAAAAAGCAATCAGTGTTGATGAAACTGCGATTCAAACACTATGCGCAAACTACATTGATAACGTTAAGGCCTACACTCAGAAAGAGAAAATTAGAAATAAGTACTCTGGAAAATTGGAAGAGGCCGATGAGCGTTTCTTGAGATCAATTGAAGAGAAGATTGATATTCCCGAGTCTAGAAAAGATGACTTTAGAAGAGAGATCATGAACTACATTGGCGCATTGGCCATTGAGGGCAAGCAGTTCGATTACAAAATGAACGAAAGACTGCATAGAGCTCTAGAGTTAAAACTTTTTGAAGATCAAAAAGATAGTATCAAGCTTACGACTATAATCTCTAATGTTGTTGATAAAGCGACCCAAGAGAAGATCGACGTCATTAAAAGTAGAATGATGAAAAACTTTGGTTACTGCGACATCTGCGCAACTGATGCGTTGAACTTTGTTGCAAGTATTTTTGCCAAAGGTGATTCGATTAAATCGTAAGAATGTAATTAAGGAGATCAAATGGATCATCCAATTAAGCGAGACCATGCTCGCTTTAGAAAAATTGTTAAAGGCAAGGTGCGGGACAACTTAAGAAAGTATGTCTCCCAGGGACAGCAAATTATCCCTAAGGGTAACGACAAGTTTACCGTTCCTATGCCGAGCATTGATATCCCCAGATTTAAATTTGGGGACAAATCAGAAGGTGGAACTGGACAAGGTGACGGCCAACAAGGGGACCCAGTTGATGGAGAACCAGGTGAAGGGCAACCGGGTGAAGGTGAGGCCGGAGAAGGTGAGGGCAATAAAGAGCTTGAAGTCGAAATGGGAGTTGAAGAACTCGCAAAGATTTTAGGTGAAGAGCTTGAACTTCCAAATATTGAGCCAAAAGGTAAGCAGCAAATTGCTTCCACTGTTGATAAATACACTTCCATTGGAACTGTAGGCCCTGACTCTTTAAAGCATTTAAAGAGAACCTATAAACAGGCCCTAAAAAGACAGATGGCCACAGGTATCTACGACCCTAATAATCCAAGAGTAATTCCGATTAGAGGGGATTATAGATACAGAAGCGCTGACACCAAGATTGAAATGGAAAACTCCGCTGTTGTGATCTATATGATGGACGTGTCTGGTTCCATGGGTGAAGAGCAAAAAGAGATCGTACGTACCGAGTCTTTTTGGATTAACCTTTGGCTTAAAAGCCAATATAAAGACATCGACATCCGCTATATCATTCACGACGCCACTGCTAAGGAAGTAGAGGAAGAAACGTTTTTTAGGACTCGTGAGTCTGGTGGAACATTGATTTCTTCGGCCTTAAAACTATGTAAGCACATCATCGAAACTGACTATGATCCTAATGAGTGGAATATCTATCCATTTCACTTCTCAGATGGAGATAACTGGTCTGCAGATGATACCAAGATGTGTTTGAGTCTTTTAGATGACCACATTCTACCTGCATCAAATATGTTTTGTTATGGACAGGTTGAGAGTCGCTATGGATCTGGACAGTTTTATAAGGATCTCAATGCTCGCTATCATCAAGACCATGAGAAAGTAATTTTATCTAAGATTAAAAATAAAGATGCCATCTTGGATTCCATCAAGGAATTCTTAGGCAAAGGGAAGTAAGTATGTTGAGGGCCAAACCCATAAATGGGGATCTTCTTGAACTACAAAAAGAGATACAAGGCTATGCCGATGAGTTCGGTCTTGATTACTTTCCCCAAGTCTTTGAGATGTGTGACTACGACACAATTAATATCCTAGCCGCTCAGGGGGGATTTCCAATTCGTTATCCTCACTGGAAGTTTGGAATGGATTACGATCAGCTTTCAAAAGGCTATCGTTTTGGACTTCAAAAGATCTATGAGATGGTAATCAACACCAACCCTTGTTACGCATACCTCTTGGAAGTGAATAACTGGTTGGATCAAAAGCTTGTTATGGCACACGTTTATGGACATAACGACTTTTTTAAAAACAACATGTGGTTCTCCAATACTAACCGTAAGATGATGGATGTGATGGCCAATCACGGTACAAAGATACGTCGTTATATGGAGAAGTATGGCCAAGAAAAGGTCGAGAACTTCATAGATAAAGCTCTATCCATTGAGAACCTTTTGGATATCAATCACCTTTTTGAGACTAGTGAAGTCTTGGAGAGTCGAAGAACTAAAAATGAGCTTGCCAGAATGGAAGGTGAAAACAACGGCTACGTCGTTGATGATCGCTCCCAGGCACTTAAAAGCTTCATGAGGGGTCAGGAAAAGATCCATAAAGAAGTTCGCACAGACGAAGAGGATGTAGTTGCTGAGAAGAATCTTGCAAAGGGCGAGAGAGATATCATGCGCTTTCTCATTCAGCATGCGCCAATAGAAGAGTGGCAAGCGGATGTTTTAGGTTGTATCAGAGAGGAGGCGTATTACTTTCTTCCTCAAAGAATCACTAAGATTATGAACGAAGGCTGGGCCTCATACTGGCACTCTACTATCATGACCACAAGGGCGATGAACCCTAACGAGTTTATTGACTTCGCTGACAAGCATGCTGGTGTCATGGTTATGAGTAAGCAGAATATCAATCCATATAAAATTGGTATTGAGTTGTTTAGAGATATTGAGTTTCGTTGGAACACAGGCCGTTTTGGAAAAGAGTTTAACGAATGCCAATCTCTTGAAGAAAAAGAGAATTGGAATAAGAATTTAGGCCTTGGTAGAGAGAAGATTTTTGAGGTGAGAAAATCTCATAATGACATCTCGTTCATCGACGAATTCTTAACTCCTGAATTCTGTAATAGACAGCAATTGTTTACTTATAAGTTCAACCCAAGAACGTCCAGAATGGAAGTTGATACAAGAGACTTTCAAGCTATTAAACAAAAGCTTCTCACGCAGTTGACCAACTTTGGACAGCCACTAATACAAGTAGAAGATGCAAACTTTATGAACCGTAAAGAGTTGCTATTAAAGCACGTGCATCAGGGTGTTGATTTAGATATGCAGTTTGCTTCACAAACAATGAGCAATATCTTTGCGATCTGGAAAAGACCTGTAAGTTTGTCTACGCAGTATGAAGACAAAGAAGTGGTTTTTCAGTTTGATGGAAAAGAGTTAAAACAACTAAATAAATGATTTAAATATTTTGGTAGGAGTGAAAAACAACAATGACAATAACACTCCTGCCAGAATTGAAATCATAAAGCCTCCAGACATATCGTCATCATCGTCTGAAATATCTTTAATTGCTCCCATAGAACCTAATAATGGCAGAAAGTCACACCCTAGTGCTGGCTCATCATGAGGATAGAGGTAGCTGACACCATCGATATCATCCTGTCCTAGCCAGTTCTGAGTCTTTCCTGAAATATTAAAATACATCAAGTTGTGACTTATTTCTGTATGGCCTAGCCCAATTGCATGACCTACCTCATGTGCGATAACCGCTATTTGGGTGTCTCTATCTTGATTGGGCATCTGGCTGCTGGCACCAGAGTTAATAATTAATACCGCTCTACATGTATTGCCTGTACATGACATTACAGCTCCGCCAAGCGTTGTTGGACTTGCAAAGCTTTGATTACATCCCGCTAAAATTGCATTGGCCGGTACAAGACCATCATTTAGAATGTCATTGTGAGTTTTTCCTGCGATGTCTATGTTACTGACGCCTTTAACATTTAGTTTAAGATCTGCTGTCGGAACGGCATTCCAATAGTCATCAACTGCATCTTCTACTAAATCTCTAAAGGTTGCTGTAGAAAAACCAGCTCCAGAGCAATCTGTGGAAGATATATAAATATCGATTTCGTTTTTATCAAAACCCCTGCCTGTATTGGAATTTAGGGTGGAGCCGAAGGCCAGTAGGTTTGTGAATAGACCGAGTAGTATAAACAGTTTCATAGATACCAGTTGTAAGTAAGTATGTAGTTAAAAGCGCGGTTATCAAAGTCTCTGGCATTCATCATATTAAAATCCAAGCGTGCGGATCGATTAGGCATAAAGAAGAATTCACCACCTAGATCCAAAGTTGAATAATAAGTACTTTGAGAGCCTGAAAGAGCTGGGTAGTTTGTGTAAGACTGACCATTTCGAAGTCTAACAGTACCACCATCACCACTTATTGTTTGCCAGTAAGTTGTTAATCCATAACGAAGAATAAAGGAGGTCGATAAAACATAGCTAAAGTCGTAGTGGAAAAATAGAATACGCTTTTTTGTTTTTTTAGCACTCTCATTATAATAGGCAAGGCCTAGTTCTGGCATAAAGTAGTGCGGACCTGAGATATGAAATTGTTGGCCATAGGAAACGTAAGGGGTCAGCTCAAATTTCTGAGTTGCACCAGAGTCACTTGTTTGAGCTTTATTAACAAAGGGTACAAAAGTACCTGTGCTAACAAGGTGAGCGGCCTGTGCTGGAAGCATTAAGCTAGTAAGAGTAAGTGCCTTTATTAATATGTTCTTGAATAAGTTCAATATAGCTTTTCCTAAGTGCCTCGGTGATTGGTCTTTGGTCACTGTTTTCAGCGTATATTTTGCTATCAAGTTTGTAAACTGGCATGATGCCTTTAGTCGCAGAGGTTATGAAAACTTCATCTGCGTCGATGAGCTCTTGAGTTGTTATGGTGCGCTCTTCCAAAACTACATCATTAGATCCACAGATATCTATGACCTTGGCCCTGGTGACACCTCGTAAAAGGCCTGAATCATGGTGTGGAGTTAATACCTTACCGTCTTTAACCATCCAGATATTAAAAGTCGTACCTTCAGCTACTTCGCCGTTGGTGTTAGTCATAACAGCATCATCTGCACCTGAATTACGTGCCTCTTGCAGCGCAAGAATGTTATTGAGGTAGTTTCCACTTTTAGCGTTTGGATCCAGAGATCTTCTGTCATTTCTTGCTCTGGAGACAAGGCTCAGATGTAGCCCTCTAGTGTATAGTGCCGGATCATATTTAATGTTTGGCTTGATATAGATAACTACGTTTTGTTGATATTGGTCAGTAGAAATATTTAAATCACTTTCGCCTCTTGTAACAATAATTCTTGCATATACTTCATCAAGGCCACTTGCTTTTGCGGTGTCTAATATTCTTTGAACTAGCACTTCTCTTGGGAGTTGAATTTCCATGCCAATAAGGCGAGCTGAATTCCAAAGTCGGTCAAGGTGTTCGTCTAAGAAAACAAAAGAATTTGATTGGGAGTAGGTAACGTCATAAATAGAGTCGCCAAACAAAAAACCACGATCAAAAACGCTGATTTTTGCATTTTCCTGACTGAGAATTTCACCATTAATATTTACGGTTATGGACATATAAGCTCTTTTTTTGCGAGATATTAAATTATGCGCAGCGAGATCGCAAGAATTTTGTGGTGGGAGCTTAGGGGGTGGGGATTAGCTCTATTTGTGCGTCTTCAAGTTCTTCAATGTTACGTTGTTCAACGAAAATCGTCTCTTTTATAGGGTTTGGCGTAAATTCAGTAGTGTATTTACTCAATAGGTCTTCAACGTTTTCAAACACTTTGTCTTCACGTTTGCTTAGCAGTGTGAAATCTTCCCAGATGAACATGTGACTTCTCATCCAACAGGCATAAGCATCCTGTTGCTTGCACGCTCGATTGGCGTACTCGAAGGCATTTTTCTTATCTTCTTTTATTAACGAGTTGTAAGCATAGAGTTGATTTACTTCTAGGGGAGCACTTTCCTTGGTTTCGCTCACAATATACTTCAACCTATCCAAGGCCTCGGTGTATTGTTCATTCTTAGTAAGGAAGGCCGCCTCTAGGGCCAACTTTTCAAGTTGCTTGTCACTTGAGTTGTCCAAAAGCCTTGTGAACTCCACACCGTCGTTCCATTGATTTAATCTCCATGCAGTAGGGATGATTCTCTCAAGGGCATTCTGGGAGTTTGTTTTTCGATTTAAGGCAACTTTAAATTGAGCGTATGCTAGCTCTAGTTTACCTTGGGCCAGGTAGATATTACCTTTTATATTTTCAGAGTTTGGAGTTGAGAGATCTTCTATGAGTTCATAGGCCTTAACAAAGTCTGCATTTCTGTAAAATAGAAGCCCTAAAAGTTCACGTGTCAGAGGGTTAGAAAAGACTTCCTCTGAAAGATATGGCGTTCTTTTAAGAATTAATTCTGGTTCATTTAAATATAGAGCAAGCTTTAGGTATAGACGTAGTAAATCGCCTCTTTCATTTTCTATGCTTAGACCCTTTAATGGCCTTGCAGCTACTTTGGTTTC
>JAGSHJ010000058.1 GCA_023954595.1 Bacteriovoracaceae bacterium
AAAAAGGGAGGGTAAGGATGTGGAGATTCGAAATATTCCATGCAATCCAAACACTCTTTTGCCAGATCAATATAGACCTTCCCGTCATTGCCTGAACATGTAAGTGTAAGACTTTTTGCAGATGAGTGCAGACTTAGAACCATTAGACTTAAAACTAATAATAAACGCATTTTAAACTCCTTATTTATTTATTGATACTTTCCAGTTCTGTGGTCGTTGAAGGATCTCTACAGTTGCTTCTGTGCTTGAAACCCTCTTAACGATAAATGAAAAAACACCACCACCTATTTCAAGTCCCTTAATTGTTATTTGGTCTAAGAACTTAGGAAGTGTTGGGTCGTTGAAAATAACTCTGTGTTCTAAGGAATTAATACTAAGCCCTAGCATGGAGTGGATTAATAGATATACGACACCTGCGGCCCAGGCCTGAGGTGAGCAAGAGACTGGGTAAAGAGTGGGAGATTCATTATCAACTCTAGTAAATCCACAAAAGAGCTCTGGAAGTCGTGCAAGCTCAACCTCCTGAGCAGTTTCAAACATCGCCTCTACGAGAGTGTGAAAATGATCAATCTCTCCATATCTTTTAAGTCCATAGGCAATCATAGAGTTGTCATGTGGCCAGATAGAACCGTTGTGATAAGACATTGGATTGAAGCGTTTCTCTTTATCACCAAGAGTTCTTATTCCCCATCCTGTAAACAACTCCTCAGAAAAGAGTTTATCAACAAGTGGTTTTATTTTGTCTTGATCAAAAATCCCGGTAGACATCGCATGTCCAGGATTAGAAGAAATGACCTTGCACTGTTTATTGTCTTTATCTAGCGCAAGAGCGAAAAACTTCTTATCTTCCATCCAAAACGCAGAATTGAATTTTTCTCTTAATTGCTCAGATCTTTTTACATAGATCTTGGATTGCTCCAAATCATTTTTAAGTTCAAAAAGATAAGAGGCTGTAACAAATGCTTTATAGGCATAGGCCTGCACTTCAATCATTGTAATAGGAGCTTGTGCCAACTCGCCATTGTCATGAGAAACACTATCCCAGGAATCCTTCCAACATTGGTTATCAAGGCCATTGGGATTACGTTTTATATACTCAAAAAGACCATCACCATTTTGATCAGCATACTGATCTATCCATTCTAGTGCGAAGCTAAAATTAGGCCAGAGCTCTTCTAAAAGTTCAAAGTCCCCACTCCTTTTTACATAGAGTCCTAAAAGCCAAATAAAAAGAAAGGTCGAGTCAGCGGCTCCAAAGTAGTTTTTAAAAGGCAGTGCTCCAATATTTGCGAGTTCCCCTTTTCTTTGCTCATGTAAAATCTTACCAGGCTCTGAGTCACTTTGGGCGTCATCTTGCCGGGATTGATTTATAGCTAAGAACTTCAAGACATTCTTTGCGATAAAGGGGGCAAAGGACAATGTTTGAAATGCTGTAATTAGTCCATCTCTACCAAAAGGAGTGTTGTACCAGGGAACACCTGCCATAGGATAAATAAGTTCATTATATCTGGACATCAAGGCCATAAGATCAAGAGATGAGCGACTCACCCAATGATCAAAGTGGGTATTATTGGTTTTAAATTCAGGCAGTCTCTTTTTAAGACTCGCTAGATGGGTACCACCGGCAGTTTCATGTGTAATACGTGTTTGTGAGGTACTTGCAATTCTTTGTTCAAAGTCTATTTTTAAATTAATAGAACTCTCACCACCTGGAGAAAGTAGAATGTCAAAAACAATACTGTCTTCACAGAACGTGGCCCTAGGGTCATCAATTATAGCCCTGCTTCTTCTTTCAATTCCATCACGGCCAATGGAGGAAAACACGAGTTCATTTGTACCCTGTTTAACTTGAACCTCGCCAGGTTCAGTGGGACAGTAAAACCCACGTAATTCAAACACATCCTTAAAATCCGCACCAAGTCTCAGCTCACAAGACAACAAGACTTCAAAAGAGTTAAAGTTCTCAAACTTAAGAGTTTCATTATAGGCCTCATTTCTGACACTTTTATTCTTTTTTATGTGTATTGTGCCTCCGGGGACAATCCTGTCCCCTATTGAGAACTCCTCATTAGCAAGGTCTACATTTAGGGTGTCATTATCCTCACGAATGGTTGAACTCAACAACAGGGGTCTTTTGCAATTTAGTTGGAAATCCAAAAGAGATAAATGCCTTGAGCCCTCAAAGAAAATCCCTTGAAGTTTTTTACCTAAATTTACTACATCACCTTGGCGATCAAAAACACCAAACGTTTCACCATGATTGAGAGTCATTGTGAAAGGATCGACGTAACGAGAATCAGTTGCGACAAACACCCGTCCTTTGATCTCTTGAACTTCTTGGGACTTTCTACTCACAATTCACCTCAGAAAAACCCCGCAATTTCGGAATCTATATTAGTTCTTCCCTCAATTACGTTTTTATAAATATGTTCGTAACTGTATGCCATAATTCTTCGATCAAAGCGCTCCTCGAACCGCTTACGAACGAGCTTCCTATCTATAATGTCGAGATATTTAATTTTATCCAAGGCCTCTAATTCATTGTTTGCAACCAATCCGGTGACTCCTTCATCAACGACTTCTGGAACAGATCCATTATTAAATGCAAGCACAGGTGTTCCACATGCCATGGCTTCGATCATTACGATCCCAAAGGGTTCAGGCCAGTTGATAGGGAAAAGCAGTGCAAGGGAGTTTGCCAACAATCGTTGTTTCTCAATCTCCCCCACTTCACCAATAAATTCAATTAGTGGATGTTCCATCAAAGGCCTGAGTTGCTTTTCATAAAAATGTTTATCTGCTGAATCAATTTTGGCAGCAATCTTCAATGGTGTCTGACTGGCGATGGCCAAGCGTATTGCTTTATCCGGTCCTTTCTCAGGTGATAAGCGCCCTAAAAAGGTGAAGTACTTACCTTTCTCAAATGATGGTTTAAAACTCGCAATATTTAGTCCGTGATAGACATTGCCAACCCAGTTATTCCCAGTCAGAGGAGAACGTTGAGAATGACTTATACTTATTAAGTTCGTATGATTAAAGTTTTGATACAAGCTTCTAAGCTCTGGTAGATCAAGCCTTGAATGAACAGTTGTAACACTCGGGGTGGTCAGTTTATCTACTATGGGTAAATGAAGATAATCACAGTGAAAATGAATGATATCAAATTGCTCTTGCATCCGTGCGACTTTATCAATTTCTAAAACGTGTGCAGGAAGAGGGTCTTTAATCTTTCGATCAAGCCTAAGACCTGAAGTGCAAGGAGATACTAAGCGTGCAGAAGTAATTGAATCTCCAGAAGCAAACAAAGTCACTTCATGGCCAAGTTCAACCAATGCATCCGTAAGGTTAGAGACAACTCTCTCAGTACCACCGTACAGTTGAGGTGGAACAGATTCATATAGTGGCGCGACTTGAGCAATCCTTAACATATCTTCTCCATATAAAGCGGACGGAGCTCATTACACCATGAATTTAAGTGCAAGGCACTGTGACGAATGTAGACAAGTACTTGACGTTGTTCATGTCTCAAAAGTCGCCTATCCTAGATCCTTAGCTTAGATATGGCCTAATCAAAAAGGTTGGAACTCCAAGTACAACTAAAAGTTCATTAATCACTTGGCCATGTCAGTACCTTCGATCTAGATTCCGTTCTTTCAATTTGAATGGAGAAAATCAATGAATATTAAACTCGCTCAAGAAATGACTTCCTGTAAAAATTATATTGATGGAACCTGGATAATGGGAAGTGGAGAAAAGTTTGAAATTATATCCCCACTAAATGGTGAGGTTGTTGCTCATGCAGCACAGTCGTCCAAATCCGAAGTTGACGCCGCAATTGAATCAGCTCAAAAAGCATTTATTAAGTGGAGCCATATCTCAATAAAAGATAGAACCCAAGTGATGTATCGTTTTAGGGATTTGCTTTTAAAGAAGTCTGATTTAATTTCAAACACAGTCTCAATTGAGTCCGGTAAAACTATTATTGAAGCAAATGCAGGCCTCATGAAAGGTATTGAGGTCTTAGAATTTGCCTTAAGCTTGCAAAATCTAGATAGTGGATCAAAGATGGAGGTAAGCAAAGGTGTCCATTGTGAATACAGAAGACAACCACTAGGTGTAGTAGCATCAATCACACCTTTCAACTTCCCTGCCATGGTCCCATTAT
The DNA here is from genome assembly GCA_023954595.1 of Bacteriovoracaceae bacterium. GTDB lineage: Bacteria > Bdellovibrionota > Bacteriovoracia > Bacteriovoracales > Bacteriovoracaceae > UBA845. Next base: position 4,166 of record JAGSHJ010000058.1, read on the forward strand.
GGACAATTCCAATCGCTTTAACCTTAGGTAACTCCTATATCTGGAAACCCTCAGAAAAAACACCATTGACTGCAAACCTAATAGGCCTTGCATTAGAAGAGGCCGGTCTGCCACCAGGTGTTTTAACAATTTTGAATGGTTCAAAGGAAATTGTCGATGAAATTATAAGTAACGAAAAAGTGAAAGCTGTGAGTTTTGTAGGTTCCTCGCAAGGCGCCAAAGAGGTTTATAGAAAAACAACTAACCTCGGAAAAAGAGCACTCTGTTTAGGTGGAGCTAAAAACCACATTATCCTCTTACCAGACTCCAATATAAATTTAGCCGGTACAGGAATTGCTGATTCATTCACAGGTTGCGCGGGTCAGCGATGTATGGCCGCATCTGTTTTACTTGCTGTTGGCGACACCGATGAACATATTGAATCTATTAAGTCTCGAGCTTTGGAAACAAGGTGTGGGAGGGAAATGGGTGCCATAATCTCTAAGCAACAGTTGAGTTTTTTGAATGAAAAAATTCAAGAGGCCATTGATAAAGGGGCGACAGTTATCTTGGACGGAAGGGATGTAGAGTTATACGACACCTCTAAAGAAGGGTTTTGGCTTGGTCCAACAATCCTGGACAACGTTGACCCAAACTCCTTTTTGGCGAAGGAGGAATTATTTGGCCCAGTCTTAGCTATTATTCGCTGTGAGAACATTTCTGAAGCAATCCAAATTGAGAATTTAAATGATTATGGTAATGCTGCCAGTATCTTCACCAGTAATGGAAGTCTTGCTGAAAAACTAGCACAAGAGGCCAGTTCAGCAATGATTGGTATTAACGTCGGCGTTCCCGTACCCAGAGAGCCATTTAGTTTTGGTGGAATTGGCAATTCAAAATTTGGCCATGGAGACATCACAGGAATAAACAGTCTAAATTTCTGGTCCGATCTAAAAAAGGTTACCACTAAATGGAAAATGCAAGAGGACCATAACTGGATGTCTTAGGGAATAGATTAAAAAAAGAGTTAATATAGGAGAGCTTAATGGATCAAGACATTAAAGAAAAAGAATTTGAGAAGGCCGAGCATGTGGTTTTGACGTCCCACAAAACTCAAATTTATAACAACTCAATCCCAATTAACTGGGGTGTGAAAGATCCTCTAATTAGAGGTCCAATAATAGCAACAACCTCCTGTGAAAATAAAAGAAATGCAATTGGTACTCATAGTGGCTCCTACACAGTGTATCGAGCCCTATCCATTGCCAATAAAACTTACCCTAAGTCTCATGTACCCGATCTAAAGAACACCCATGCTACTACTGAGATCGGACCATTTAACTCATGGTTTACACCAGAGAAGATTGTTTCAATTGATCCATGGGGTGCTCAGGTCCAGAGAGTTTTTAAAGATCATATTGAAGACGGTTATGACATTAGACCGACGATCGCAGTGACTCAGGCAAGATTACAAATTCCAGAGCTTGCACAGGCAATATCAGCAGGAAGATTGGTTCCTGATGGGAAAGTAATATTAGAAAACGGTGATGTTAATGTTACGAAAGTCGCCTTTGAGCCAGTATGGTACTTGCCAGGCATTGCAAAAAGAATTGGCGTGGAGGAAGGGGTTCTTAGGAAAATCCTTTTTAAAGAAACAGGTGGTATGTTTCCTGAGCTTGTAACAAGGCCAGACTTGAAGGTTCTACTACCACCTATTGGCTCCTCTACAGCTTATATTTTTGGTGATGTCCGTGACTTAGCAAATCCAGACGTAGAACTCTCTTGCAGGGTGCATGACGAATGCAACGGCTCGGATGTTTTTGGCTCTGATATTTGTACTTGTAGGCCATATTTAACATATGGAATCGAACACGCTGCTAAAACTGCACAAAAAGGTGGTGTAGGCCTGGTTGTTTACTTCAGAAAAGAAGGAAGGGCACTTGGTGAGGTCACAAAGTTTCTAGTTTATAACGCACGTAAAAGACAAAAGGGCGGAGATTCAGCAGCAAATTATTTCTACAGGACTGAATGTGTTGCAGGTGTGGAGGACGCTCGTTTTCAAGAATTAATGCCAGACATTCTACATTACTTTGGAATACAAAAAATCCACAAGCTCCACTCAATGTCCAATATGAAATATGACGCTATTGTCTCTAGTGGTATCGAGGTAGTGAATAGAATTTCAATCCCAGATGAACTAATCCCTGAAGATGCATTGGTTGAAATCGAGGCAAAGAAAGCTGCTGGTTACTTTACACAGGGAGAAATTAAAACCAAACACGCACTAGAGAGCGTTCAAGGGCGAGAACTATCAGAAGAGAGGCAAGTATGAATATCGATTTTCTTTTAAGCAGTGAGGGTATCCGTCACCAGACTAATCGGATCTACGAGCTTACAGTAGACGGGCAAACCAACTTCGAATACCACCCAAAAAAACTGGCACCTGTAGCAGAATATGTTTTATCAATAATTAAAGAAAATTATCCAGACTATAAGATTCCATTTCACTCAAGATGGGTCCACTTTCAGGCCGGAAAGATTAATAGAAACGCTAAACTAGACACCTTGCTTGAATCCAAAGTTCCATTAGAAAGAGCTCGTGCCAAACTCGACTTGGCAATAGTTTCAGTTTTATTGGACGCGGGTGCTGGGCCAAATTGGAGTTTCTCAGAATCATCTGGAGTTTACAGGCGCTCTGAAGGTTTGGCCTTAGCTAGTTGGCATATGTTCTGTGACGGCGATTTTTCAATAAATAGAGAACTAGAAGTTGCGGCACTAAAACTTACCAATATTCTAGAGATGGACATCGAACAAGGTTTTCAAGTAGAAGTTAACAACCCACTTGTTGGAATTAAAGGGAGAACGGACTTACTTCGTGCACTAGGCAATTGTATACTCTCAAGGCCAAGAGAGTTCAAAGATGCAAGGCCTGGAAATATTCTCGACCATATGCTCGATAAGTACGGAAGCAGCTTTCATGCAAAAGATCTATTAAAAGAACTACTTATACTATTTGGGGAAATTTGGCCGTCACGCTTAAGCCTTGATGGAAAATGCCTTGGAGACGTTTGGTCTCATCCAAAATTAAAAACAAGTATACCCAACCAAGAACTAGTCCCCTTCCACAAGCTCTCACAATGGTTAACCTATTCCTTAATTGAGCCAATGCAAGAAGCGGGAATAGAGGTAACTAATATCCATGAACTCACAGGCCTGGCTGAATACCGCAATGGTGGGCTTCTTTTAGATACAGGCCTTATCACTCTGAAAAACCAGGATCATTTAAACGAAACTCACGCACCTGATAGTGAAGTAGTAATTGAATGGCGTGCCCTCACGGTAAAAATCTTAGATATGCTTGCAAAAGAAATAAGAGAAGGCCTCAAAGAGACGGAGAAGAGTTTACCTCTTGCAAAAATTCTAGAGGGAGGCACATGGGCCGCAGGTAGAAGAATTGCTTCAGAGATGCGTACAGATGCTTCTCCCCCATTGAAAGTCCTAAGTGATGGAACATTATTTTAATTGGAGAAAGAATGAAAAATTACACCGAACTCACAAACCCTTTATTGCAACATAAACTTTCAGTGCTAAGGGATAGAAGCACCAATAGTATTATATTTAGGAGTATCTTAAATGATCTAGGACGATTTTTAGCATATGAGGCATGTAGGGACATCGAAAAAAGCCCCCTTACAATAATGACTCCCCTAGGCCAGGCGAATGGGTATATGCCTAGCGAGTATCCTTTAATCGTTTCGATAATGAGAGCTGGAAATGGTCTTCTTGATGGTGTACTCGAAACCCTTCCAGGCTCAAAGGCAGGTCATATAGGGATCTATAGAGATAAATTTATAAAAAACACTGTTGAGTATTATTGTAAGCTTCCGGAGCATATTGAAAATAAAAATGCGTTTTTACTTGATCCCATATTAGCTACGGGAGACACAATAATTGCGGCAGCTGAAAGGTTAATGGAATATGATGTAAAAGAAATTACTGTTCTAAGTGTACTTGCTTCTAGGCCTGGCCTTGAAAAACTACAAAGATACCACCCACAAATCAAAGTCTTTTGCCTAAGTGTTGGAGAAGAACTTAATGAACATGGACATCTACATCCAGGTCTTGGAGATGCATGTGAAAGACTATATGGTTACACATCATGAGCTCAACTATAATTATTGGAGTTGCAGGTGGAAGTGGATCGGGAAAAACAACCTTTACTAAAAGACTAGTTGATTCAATTGGACAAGATAATTGCGCCATCGTTGCACAGGACTACTACTATTTTGATCAATCTAAAATCTTTGATCATGATGGTGGTAGAGTGAATTTTGACCATCCAAATTCGTTAGACTTCAATCTTATGGCCTCTCATCTACAAGCATTAAAATGTGGAGAAAAGATACAGTCTCCCATCTATTGCTTTAAATCCCATACCCGAAAGAAGGAAACACTCAACTTATCCCCCAAAAGGTTTATTATCGTCGATGGAATCTTAATTTTATCTCAACCAGGGATTCGCTCATGTTTAGATCATAAAATTTTTATAGACTGTCCTGAAAACTTAAGATTTTCACGAAGACTACACCGGGACACAACCGAAAGGGGCAGAGATGCGATTGGTGTAGAGAATCAATTTTTAAAACAAGTAAAGCCTATGCATGATCAATTTGTAGAACCATCAAAGCTGCACGCATGCGACATAATCCAAACAGAGGACTTTGATATAAAAACAACTCTTTGGACTGAAAAGCTTATGGCGAGCTTGCGTATAAATGATGGCACATAGTTTGAATATTATATATCCACATTAAAAAAGGAGATACTATGGCAAATTATGAAGATAAATTAAATGAAGTAGTAAGAGGTGAAATCTCAGCTGTTGAGACTTACAATCAGATTCTAGAGAAATTTAGTGGCGATACTAAAGCTGCACCAATAAGTGATATGAAAAACGATCACAACCAAGCAATATCTAAGCTTCAGGCCAAGCTTCACACACAAGGTGAAACGGCATCAACTGACTCTGGTGCTTGGGGAACTGTAGCAAAAACAGTAATGGGATCTGCGAAGCTTTTTGGAGACAAGTCTGCCCTTAAAGCACTGAAGGAAGGCGAAGAGCATGGGGAAAAGTTATACAACGAACTCCTAAGCTGCAATGATCTTCCTCAAGATGTGGCAAATATAGTTCAAAGTGAATTACTACCCAAGCAACATCAACACATTCAAAAGATTGATCAGCTTATGAATCAAAACTATTAAATCTCGGGAGTGCCTTCGTGCACTCCTTTCTCACTTCTATCATTCGAATCTTTATGGATCTCACGTCTTAGTTTAGAAATGATGTAATAAAGCTTTTTAGATTCAATAGGTTTTGTAATAAAAGAGTCAAATCCATGTGCTAATGCTCGATCTCGTTCTTCTTTCATTGCATGCGCTGTTAAGGCGACTGTTGGAGTTTTAATACCTAGTCTATGCAATGTGCTTAAGACTTCATATCCATCCATCTCAGGCATCTGAATATCTAACAAGATAACATCATAGTCATTCTCAGAAACAAGCTTAAGTGCTTCTTTTCCCCCTTCGGCCAAATGAACAATTGCTCCTGATGGCCTTAGAAGTTCAAAAAATAGAATCCGATTATCGACGCTGTCATCAATAATTAAAACCCTGCATCCATGAAGACTGATGTTTTCATCATCAACAACTTCGTCCATTGTTTTCTTAGATTTGGGAGCATAAACTTTTGCCTCAAAACAACTTCCCTTATTAAGGGTACTAGACTTTAAATAAAAATCTCCCCCCATGGCCTGAGATATCTTTCTTGTTAGAGACAGACCAAGCCCGGTCCCTCCGAAGTAACGAGCGATAGAATCATCGGCCTGTTGAAATGGCTCAAATATCTTTGTTTGCTGTTCACTAGCGATTCCAATACCAGTATCTGTCACTCTCATTGTTAAATAGTCTTTTTCGTGTGAGAACTCACACTTCACTCCCCCCTCACTGGTAAACTTAATAGAGTTGCCTACCATATTGAGAATAATCTGCTTTAAGCGCACTGGATCCGAGTAAACAACTTTAGGCACTTTTGTTCCCATTATTGTCTTAAACTCTATTCCCTTTTTCGTTGCACTAGGTTTCATGAGATTGCACACATCATCTAAAATTTCTGCTAAATTTACAGGGACATGATCGATAGAGAATTTACCGGCCTCAACCCTTGCTAGATCTAGCACGTCGTCCATTATACGAAGAAGTTGTTCACCATTACGAGTGATAATATCTAAAAATTGATTTTTGGTAGCTGGGTCTAACTCCTCAGACCTCATAAGTTCCACAAACCCAAGCATTGCACTCAAAGGAGTTCGAATTTCGTGGCTCATATTGGCCAAGAATCTAGACTTGGCCAAGTTTGCTTGTTCGGCCAACAGTTTAGCACTTCTTAAATTTGCCACAGCTGTTCGTTCTGCGGTGACATCAGTCATAGCACCTATCATCCTAACTGGCTCTCCCGCAGCATTACGCGCAACATGACCTCGCTCGAGTATATTTGCATACTCTCCATTGCCACGAAGAAACCGGTACTCTGATCGCCATGTATCCTGCCCACTTTTAATTGAGTCCAAAAGATCAGAAACGACCTCATCTCTTTCATATGGATGTATTCTCTGCTTCCACCAATTGATTCTCGTTTTCTTGGGTACATGGTCATACCTAAGTTTTGTTCGAATTGCCTCATTCCAGCTAACTTCGTTAGTAGAAAGATTCCAATCATAGACGACATCCTGAGTTGCGAGTGTGGCAAGCTTGTAGCGGGTTTTACTTTTAAGTAGCTCTTTCTCAGTATTTTTAAGATTTGTAATATCGGTATTAATTCCAAGCCATCGTTGCAACTTCTTATTCTCGTCATAAAGTGGAACTGCATTTGTCAGAAACCAACGGTATGAATCTGACTTACTTTTAATTAGAAACGTTTCTTCCCATGGAGACTCTGTAGAAATACTATTTCTAAAGCTGCTTGTGATTTTCTTGAATTGATCGGGGTGAGATGCAGCAATCCATCCATCACCTTCGACATCCCTAACACTTATCCCTGTATAGTCGTGCCAGCTCTGACTCAACCAGACAATATTTCCTGTGCTATCGGCCAACCAAAAGAACTGCGGTAGGTTGTTTACGAATAGCTTAAATGCCTCTTCCATCTCT
>JAGSHJ010000116.1 GCA_023954595.1 Bacteriovoracaceae bacterium
GATAACCATCCCCCAAACTACGGCCAAGTTTGTGCCTCGACCAACACCCTCAGCACCACCTTTAACAGCGAAGCCTTGATATGTTCCAATAACTGAAATCAGGTATCCAAATACACCTGCTTTTATAAGACCTTCTATAACCATATCAAGATTCATAAAGTCCCCTAACTTAGCAAAGTAGATCGCTTCATCAATACCTAGAAGCTTAACGCCCACAAGCCATGAACCATAGTTTGCAACCAACATGAATACACCAGTTAACATTGGCATCGTTGTTACCGTTGCAAAGATTCTTGGAACTCCCAAGTATTGAATAGAGTTAACACCCATAACTTCCAGAGCGTCGATTTGTTCGGTAACTTTCATAGATCCAATCTGTGCCGCCATCGCAGCACCACATCTTCCGGCCACAACCAGACCTGTAAATACAGGAGCAAGTTCTTTAACAACCGCAATGGCAACTATGGGGCCAACAAATGAGTCGACACTAAATGCCGTAAATCCCAAATAGATTTGATAAGCAAATACAGCACCACTAAATGATGAAGTAAGGATTACAATAAAGAGACTTTTGTTTCCCATAAAAACCATTTGTTCAAAAAACAAATGTGCTCTCAATGGCGGTCTGAAAAACCACTGGAAACTAGAAATGGCGTATAGAGTAAATCTTCCCAAGGCCGGAGTGATAAACATCACTCTTGATCCTACCCACTCTATGGAAGATTTTATAAACTTGATCATTAAATTCCTTATTTGACCTGCTCTATTAAAAACATGCCATATAAAGTGTAAACAAATTGCTTAGTTATGAAAACGACTTATTGGTTTTTTAAATAATATGGACCCTGGGAACTCTTGAACCCATTGCCGTAAAAATTTGATATGGAATTGTTTTGGCCGCCATGGCAAATTTTGTGGCACTAAAGCGATCATGATCCCATAATCTAAGAATCTGTCCCCTTTTGAAACTTTTCTCAGCACTCATTGGGAACCACAAGGCCATGACATCCATATTTACTCGACCAAGAATCCTACCCACATGTCCGTTCACTTCAATTTCGGACTTGGAATAATAGGTTAATATTCCATCCCCATATCCAATGGGAAGATAAGCTATAATTCCGTCTTCATGGCAGACATGCCCACCATAACCTATGGGCATTCCTCTTTTAACTGGCATCGTTTTTAAAACATATGTTTTAAGTGAGGATACATTTCGTCCCTGCCAGCCATCATCATTCATATTTATTCCTGGCCCATAAAGCATAAGTCCTGGGCGAATGTGACTCTCTCCAAGTCCTATGCCCTGCTCTATTGCACCGGAATTTGAACAACTTGTTTCATTTATTGTGATGTTTTGCTCATTGAATTGTTTTTTTACGTCCTGGAACAACTGTAGCTGTCTGTCAGTTTTATCGCCATCACGATGTTTTTTAAATGATGAGGAAAAATGGGTCATTAGATGATCAACTACGAATCTGCCCTTGGACTTCATCATCAAGATGGCCTTTGAAACCTCGTCAGCAGTGATGCCTAGGCGATTGAGACCTGTATTGATTTTTAAAACCAATGGAGCGTTTGAGAAACGCCTGTCTTCCAAAAAGTCTTCTAGGTCTTCAAGGGATGCCAAAACTGGAAAAATATTATAATCGACGTACAAATCTCTAACATCATCGAATGCTAGAGCTGTATCACTGAATACAAATAAATTGCACCTAAGCGATGGTAGTGACTTTCTAAGCCTCACCGCCTCTCCAAGGCTTGCAAGACCAAAGTTTTTAATACCCAGTTCCTTATAACTAAATTGGGCATTTTCCAAAAGGCCATGCCCGTAAGCATCGGCCTTAATCATAAAAATAATTTCATTGGAGGGGGCGATCCCCTTTAATAGGTCAAAGTTATCTTTTAGAATTCTAAAATCAACTTCTAATTCAGAATGATATCTCATGCATCCAAAGTTCTTTCTCTAGGCGCAGACCTTGTAGGCCTTTGGACCTCATCAGTGCTGTAATCGCTTGGTGTCGTATTGTTTAAACTACGTCCATTCATCTGTCTCATGAAATTTACAGATGACGGAGCAATCAGACGAATATCTGGAGCAAGCCCAGAAGTCATAACAGTAGATGCATCTTGGAAGTATCTCCAATATTGAAAATCATCTGCCATGGCCTTAAGTTTTTGATAATCTTGTTCAAGAAATCTTTTATCAATGAAAACCATGAAACTTTGAGCACCATACATAGAGATTTTAAAATCTCCAGACAGTGTGCTTTCCAATTCAGAGACAAAGTCTGCACAGAATGCTTTCCAGTAAAATCTATTACCACTTCTCTCTTTTACTTTTTCAAGTAGATTGGAAAGGTTCACATCAGCAAGCTTATGGTTTCCTTTGGCCTGATGGAAGTGAATATCATCCAAATAATTAAATGCTTCCCATACACTTAGGTCGGTATTTGCAGCTCTAGATGTATTGTTTTCTCTAAATTGTAATTGAGACAAACAATGTGAAAGTCTCTCCTCAAATAACTCCCAAGCAAATCCTTCCATACTCTTCTCATCAAAGTTTGCAACAATGATCATCTCAGGATTCTTTCTAACACCTTTTACAAAAATTGCTCTGGCGTTATTCTCCATAAGATCAAAGGCCACTTCACAGGCCATCTCTTGTGCATAATCTTCAATGCCAGTATCTCCAGACCTTGTTAACCACAACTCTGGAAGTTGTTCATAATTTGGCTTAATAAATTTTGGAGATACAAGTTTTTGATCTGTTTGATTAAGTGTGTAAATTCCATATTTTTGACACTCGCCCCACTCACTCATAAGTGACATAAGGTTTGATACAAATTCTTGCTGAGTCTTTGGTTGACCAAGTCTAGAAGTGACACTCATCAAGTGTTCAAATTGTTTTTGATAATTAAAACTTTGGTTAGCTTCTTTAAGAACTCTATTGGATCTATTTTGAAGTCTCTCGATTCTTTGCTCAAGTTTTTGCTTCTCTTGCAAAGCTTCAATTTCTTGACCTCTCTTAGTTAGAACTGAACGAATCTGTCCAACCATGTCTAACTCAGAACTAATAAGTCCGTAGTGGCTTAAACCAAATGTGGAGTTAACTAAAATTTGAGAAGACTTGGAGTAGTAAAAGCTAAATCTCAAAGTGTTATTTTTTACTTTAGGATGATTTTTAAACAGTAGAGAACCTTGAGACATTCTCTTCACATCTATGATTAAAAACTCTGGAGTTTCAGCATTGGCAGCAACCCAAAATTCATCCAGGTCACTATAATAGTGAGCATAAATTCCAAGCTCTCTTAGAGCGTCTGAAACTTCTTTGGCCTCATGAATATCTTCAATGAGCAATGCCACTTCAAAATTGTTTAGATTTTTGTTTGTACTATCAGCCAGCATATCCTACTCCTTAGATGCCGAGGCGTTCCATCTTAAATATTATGGCACTTTGCAGGTCGATATGACAAGGACTCACAATATTCTTGGCTACTTAGCGGATCTTAGTGCCTCGAAATTCTTATAAAGTGACTCTCTTTCTAGAAACAATGAATAAAGGTGCTGCCTTCCCTTTTTTACAAGAGGCCTATTCGTGTCTTCTTTAATTCGCTGCCAACAGGTCTCAAAATCAGTATTGAGCCAAAACCCTTTCACATCTTCCCTAGATTTAAGCTCGCTCACCAACTTCTCAGTCAGCGTTCCGCCCCCCAGAGAAATCCAGACATTTGGTTTATCTAAAAGTGCATGGAGGTATTTATGCTCACTCTCACGAAACCATTGCCAGCCCTTGGACTCAATAGCGTCCCCAAGACTCGTAAAATCAGCAACTTGACTCAGGATATATTCATCTAAATCAAAGAATTCATAATCAGGATACTCCCTAGAATTCTTCAATTCTCTTATATATGTACTTTTTCCAGCACCAGAGAATCCACATATAAAATATTTCATTCAAACCTTTTCACTTTATTCACATTGCGTTATAAGTCGCTATTACAGTTTTACAGAGGTTTTTATGCAACAGCATACAGAAAATAGTTTAGAGGCAAAAGTTAATATTACCCGCTATGCACCCGATAGGACTTACGAAGTTAAGTTAAATCAGTCAGAAGAGTGGATTCGTGAGGTTCTAATGGAGCTAAACGAGAAAGCAACTTCCAGAAATCCTGAAGATTACCTTGGCGAAACTGACCTTAGAGTTAGTTTAAAGCTTACAAAAAAGAACAATCCTACTTTTGGACACGTTCTACTTGTAAAAGGTAAGGTTGAAGCTGAGTTTATGACTGAGTGCGTTCGAACTTTGCAAGAAATGAAAGATAGCGTTGAAGCAGAATTTAGTGCATGCTTCATTGAGAATATCTTTGCAGAGGAAGAAGAGTACGCTGATCAAGTAGAATTATTTATAGAGAATGAACTCTACGATCTTCACTTTTACGAGCTTAACCGTGCGAATATAAAAGAAATGCTGCATGAAGTAATATTTCTAAACATTAATCAATACCCCGTGGCATGCCACGATACCCCGTTAGAATATAATGACGAGGGAAATAGTACTAAACAATAAATTCATAAATTTAAGAAAACTATTGGCATTAAGCAGTATTTATATTACATAGTTAGTCTTAAATTTTTGATAGAAAAGATTCAATAAATATTGGAGGATAACGTGGCAGTTCCTAAGAAGAAAACATCAGTATCAAGAAAAGGCCTAAGAAGAGCCGGTCAACATCATAAAGAGTACAGAAAGCATCCAATGTCTTGTCCTAATTGTGGTGACCTAACTATGCCTAATCACGCATGCCCTAGCTGCGGGACTTACAAAGGTAAGCAGGTATTCGAAGTGAAAGTTAAAGCAGACGAAGAAGAAACTGCTGAGTAACTAGATTTTCGTTTGACGTTGAAAACGTCCTTTGGTTAAATTCAAAAATAAATTTTAGGCCATCAATTAATCTAATTAGTTGATGGCATTTTTTTTGGAAACAACGCCAAGGATTTTTTATGCAATTGTACAAGACCAAGATCCAGGGAACTGGAAAGTACCACCCAGATAAAGTTCTCACTAATGATGAACTCTCCAAAATGGTTGATACCTCTGATGAGTGGATCACTCAAAGAACAGGTATTAAAGAAAGAAGAATCTCCGACCTAGAAAAAGAAGAGTACCCAAGTGGTATGGCAGAGAGAGCAGCTCGCCAAGCAATCGAAAATGCTGGTTGGACTGTTGATGATGTTGAATGCATTCTCTTCGCAACTACAATCCCAGACATGATGCTTCCAAATACTGCAAGCCAGCTTCAAGCAAGACTTGGCATCACTAACCAGTGTGCTTGTCTAGATATCAATGCTGCTTGTACTGGTTGGTTGTATGGATTCCAAATGGCCAACTCACTTATCCAAACAGGTGTTTATAAAAAGATCCTTTTAGTTGGTACTGAGATGGCATCTGGTTTTAACAACTGGCAAGACAGAAGCACTTGTGTTCTTTTTGGTGACGGTTCAGGTGTAACGGCACTTGAAGCAACTGATGCTGACGGCGATTCATTTGTTATCGATAGCATCATGGGAAGTGACTCTTCAAAGAGAATGGCACTAGCTATGCCAAATGGCGCGGCAATGTCCCCTATCACTCATGAGATTTTAGATAATAGAGAGCAGTACATTACAATGGATGGCCAAGTGGTATTCAAGTCTGCTGTAAAAACTATGGCAAGTCACTGTGCGACTCTTCTAGAGAGAAACAACATGACTTTGGATGATATCGATTGGTTCATCCCTCACCAAGCAAACCTTAGAATTATTGAAACTGTTGGAAAACTACTTAAGTTTCCTTCTGAAAGAGTTATTACTAACGTTCAAAAATATGCAAACACTTCTTCGGCTACAATCCCAACTGCAATGCATGAAGCTATTGCTGATGGAAGAATTAAAAGAGGCCAGACGATTATGCTTGCAGCATTTGGTGCGGGTCTTACAAGTGGGGCCGCAATTCTACAATTCTAGGAGAAGACTATGAAAGTAACTCTTATATTTCCAGGCCAAGGTTCTCAGTACGTTGGCATGGGTAAAAATTTAACCAACCTACCTGAGTGTTCAAAAGTATTTGCTCAAGCAGATGAAGCTTTTGACTTCTCATTAACAGATTTAATGTTTGAAGGACCTGAGGAGCAGTTAAAGCTTACAGAGTTCACACAACCTTCAATTGTTACTCACTCAATTGCTCTTTTTGAAGGCCTTAAAACCTTTCTTGATAAAGAAGGAATTGAGATTGAAAGAGTGCTAGGTCACTCTGTAGGTGAATATTCAGCATTGTGTGCTGCAGGTGCAATCTCATTTAGTGATGCGGTTAAGGCCGTTCAGCTTAGAGGCAAGTACATGCAAGAAGCTGTAGCTCCTGGAGAAGGGAAAATGTACGCTATTTTGAGAGTTCCCAAAGAGGAAGTTCAAAAGGCCTGCGAAGCAGTTTCAAATGATGATGAAAAAGTAATGCCAGCTAATTTCAATGATCCAGGCCAGACAGTAATCTCAGGACACGCTGACGCTTGCGACAAAGCGGTTAATTGGCTTAAAGAGAATTATGAAGGTAAACAGATGGCCATACCTTTGAAGGTCTCAGCGCCGTTTCACAGCTCTCTGATGAAGCCTGCGGAAGAAAAGCTATCAAAGCACCTAGATTCAATTGAGTTCAAGTCCAACACCACTCCTTATATTGCCAATATTGATGCAAAAGAGTACTCAACTAGCGGTGAAACAATTAAAGAAAATCTTGTAAAACAAGTATGTGGATCTGTTCTTTGGGCACAAAGTATTGAGTCTCTTCCAGAAGAGACTATCTTCATTGAAGTTGGACCTGGGAAAGTACTTACTGGATTAAATAAAAAGATAAATAAAAACTTTAAAACCTATACGCTTGATTCTGAAGCTGGATTTGAAGGTTTAAAGGAGTTCTTAGCATGACACCCGTCTATTCTGACTTAGAAAACAAAATTGTTCTTGTAACTGGAGCCTCTAGAGGCATCGGTAATACTATTGTTAAGGCGCTTGCTAAGCAAAAAGCTCACATTGTGTTCAACTACCGTGGAAACGAAGCTGCTGCGATGGAGCTTAAAGAAGAGCTTGAGTCCCTTGGAGCTTCAAAGGTTAGCCCATTGAACTTTGACATCACTGACTTTGATAAAATGAAAGAGTCATTAGACGCTTTTGTTAAGGAAAATGGAAACATCTCTGGCCTAGTTAACAATGCTGGTATCTCTAAAGACCAATTGGTTATGAGAGTGAAGCCAGAAGACATCGACAGCATCCTAGGTGTTAACCTTAAGGCCACAATGATGCTGACTAATCACCTAAGTAGAAACTTTCTAAGAGCTAAAGACGTATCTGTAGTTAATATGAGCAGTATCGTAGGCCTTATGGGTAATGTGTCTCAATCAGTATATGCAGCTTCTAAAGCAGGTGTTATTGGTTACACGAAGTCATTTGCTAAAGAGCTTGCCTCTAGAAAGATTAGATGTAACGCTGTATGTCCAGGATTTATCGCCACTCAGATGACTGACGAGCTTTCTGACAAAGCGCGTGAAGAATATCAAAAGTCAATCCCAATGGGTGATTTTGGCTCTACTGAGGATGTCGCATCCCTTACTCTTTTCCTTTTGAGCCAGGCCTCAAGATATATTACAGGAGAAGTAATTAAGGTTGACGGTGGTCTATATATTTAACTAGAATAAGCCTAAAATTTCGGAGGATATAATGGAAATGCAAGAAAAAGTTATCAAAATTGTAAGTGACGCAACTAAAGTAGAAGCTGGCAATATTAAAGGTGAAACAAACTTCATCGACGATCTGAACCTTGACTCACTAGACATGGTTGAGATGATGATGAAAATGGAAGAAGAATTTGGCGTAGAAATTCCAGAAGACAAAACGGAAGAGTTGAAAACTATCAACGACGTTACGAACTTCTTGAAAAGCAACTCAAACTAAAAAATCCGAAAGCCTCCTACTCGGAGGCTTTTTTTTTATGAGGCGGCTTCATTAGGAATCTTCGTCTTACGACAAGGAGTAATTATGAATCGTGTAGCTGTTACAGGAATCAGCGCTATCTGTGGCGCAGGCAATAATTTAGAAGAAGTGTGGTCAAACCTGATCGCAGGAAATAGTGGCATCTCTACCCTAGAGGATGTCGATGAAAAGATGTGGCCGATTCGCATCGCCGGACAAGTCAAAAACTTTGAAATCTCAGAAGAACTTTTAGAAGCAAAAGAGCAGTCAAGATATGATCGCTTTATTCACTTTGGTCTTCATTGTACTGATGAAGCTCTAAAGCAGTCTGGTCTTCTTGAAGAAAAATTTGATCCTTATAAAGTTGGAGCAATATTGGGAACTGGCCTTGGTGGCTTTCCTTTTATGGAATCAACGACTCAAACATATTGGAACAGAGGGCCTAGAAGGGTTTCCCCTTTCTTTATCCCATCATTTATCCCAAATATGGCAACTGGTAAAATCAGCATGAAGTACGACTTCAAAGGTGTTAACTACACCGTTTCCAGTGCGTGCGCATCTGCCGCTCACGCTCTTGGAGCCGGTGCCACAGAGATCATGCTTGGCC
>JAGSHJ010000153.1 GCA_023954595.1 Bacteriovoracaceae bacterium
TAACTAATTCTTTTAATATCAGCGTCAAACGAGAAGAAGCGCCTTCTTGATGAAGAAATGGATGAACTGAAGTTAACATCAGAATTTAAAATATGGTTTTCTGAATAGTTTGCAACCACATCATACTCAACCAAGGAGTTAGACTCCTCTCTTCTTCTTTCATCCAAGCTATTTAGATTAAACCTTTGGTTTACCTGGCCTTTGAAAGCAATACGCTTATTCATGCCGTCTAAATTATTATAAGTTACATTCGCAGATAGCTTGAGACCAATGTCAGTTCTAATCCCTGGTGCCAATTCAATGAGACCAAAGTCTTTTTCACGCACACTCACCAAAAGATCGGCAGAGTTTGTTTTATTCGGGATAGGTTCTATTAGAACGCTTGAAAAAATACCTAATCCTAAAAGGTTCGTTTGGGATTGTTGAATTTTGTCTCTTGTTACAATATCTCCGTCTCTGAGCTCTAGTTCTCTTCTAATGAGCTTTGTTCTAGTTTTACGATTACCAACAATAATTATTTGATCCACATACAATTGCTTATCCAGGTCGATCTCAAGTCGTATGTCTACATTAGAGTTGTCATTTTTATAGCGGACAATATTTTGGCTATTTTTATTTTTAATTGATGCATAAAAGTACCCCTGTTGCCTCAATCTGTTTTCGATCATTTCCAAATCACTTTTAAAAGTTGTTGGATTAAAGAACTTCTTCTCTTTATTATTTATGATCGACTGAAGCTCACGTTCCAAGTCAGCACCAACACCTTTAATAACCAACTTATCCACAACGGCCTTTACACCCTCTCGTAGTCGGTAAGAGATATAAACCTGATCCTTGACGAAGTTAAGTCTTGGCTCTTCCACAAGAACATTCACATATCCTCGAATAATGTACTCTTTCCTAATTAAAGAAATGAAGTTTTCCACATATTCGCGTTGAAAAATCCCAGATTTTACAACCTCTGGGGCATTTTCAAAAAATAAGGCCCTAAGCCTTTTTGAAGAAAGAACACTATTTCCATTAAAACTTATGTTTTCGATTTCCGCTCTGAAGTTCTCTTTGATCTCAATTCGATAAAAATTAACGAGTTCACCATTAATATTTTTGTATTCCTCAAGGCCAATATCAAACTCAGGTCTGATAAAACCTTGATCAGCATATTTACTAATTAAACTCTGCTTCACTGAGTCTGGAGCCAACTTTCTTTTAAAACTCAGTACTGTATTTTTAAGAAGCTCTTTTAAGGTTTCATCACTGAAATACTTATTACCCATGACTTTAAAAACATGTAATTCATTACTTTTAATACTTATGTTTATTATCGCTTTTCTAGGTCCCTCTTTTGTATGCTCTAGGGATAAATCATTTAAGTAATAACCATAATCAATAAAGAGCTGCCTAAGTTCTTCTAGTGAGCTTTTTATCTCTTGTAAGTATAGGCTTTTGCCCTTGAATCGGCTTAAGGCCCTTTGAGCGACTGTCTTTAAAAAGCTTGAGTCAGAGAAAACTCTAACTTGCTCAATCTCAATGGGTCGTCCTGGATTTATGATAATCTTAAGATTTACCCCTTCTTCCTCTTCATCAGCAATAAACTTGATCTCTACATCTGGATAGCCCTGGCTTTGAATTACTTCCTGCAGGAGTAAATTTGTTTTGAGAAGGCTTTTTTCATCAACAAACTCCATCTCTCTTATTGGTAAAATAGTTGGAAGCTCAATACCTGGATCGTTTTTAACTGTTATTTCATAATCTAGTAAGACGCGCTTTACACCTAGATCAATTTTTAAGACATAGTCATTCTCATCCAGTAAAAGTGCATACTCAAATGAGTAAATCCCTTCATTCAATGCATAAAGGCGCACAGTTTGTTTCAAGTGATCTAAATCTACGTATGACCTTTTAAGATGTTTAAAGGCGTCCCCAATTTCAACACACTCCCCGCGGCCTTCGCAGTTTAAGTCTACTCGACTAACGTCGATTTCTTCGCCAAAAGCGAATGCAGAAATAAAAAGAGCAATGAACGCTAGATATTTCACCTAAAAGACCACCTAATCTTAACATCCGCCCCTAAAGAAGAGTCGTTAATGGTTTCTTCACCCTCATCAGAAGTCTTCGTTTCATAGACCCCTTCAAAGGAGAGCTTATTATTAATATTATAGTTTAGGTTCATTGATTGCCTTTGACCAATTCCGCCACCAACAGTACTTGTAACGGAGAGGTTCATCGCATCATTCAGTTTCTTTTTAACTTCTATGGTTGTCGCAGAACTTACCTTGCCCACAGATGAATCACTATTTATTCTGGATAGATAGCTTCTTTTCTCTTCTGTTATTTCCGTACCAAGGTTCACTTGAAGTCCAAACTCATTTTTAAGCGTTTCATTAATCTTAAAACTATCGAAGATAATTGATCCAACACCCGCTCTAGTCATGGACTCCCTTTCTTGATCACTTAAATTCGCAGAAAGATCTTCCGTGTATCCAAACGCTATAAGTGATAGCACGTCCTCTTGTGTCAGCGCAGGCTCAGAGCTCAACTCCAGGTTGAAGTCATCTACAGGTCCAAAGACTTTAATATTTACTCGATAGTCATTAATAACAGAAAAGGCTGCAATATCTAATTCAGGATTCGATGGCTTTGATCTCTCGCTAAAAAAGATTCCGGCCTTTGTTAGAATGTATTCATTATTTTTAAATGAGATTTTATTTGTTCTCGGCGCCAAGTTGAGCTTACCGATAACTCTATAGTTTTGTTCTCCACCAATCAATTGAGCGTTTCCAACAAGCCCTATATCGGCCAAAGAGTTATTAATAAGAACAGGCCCCATTGTAGAGATATCGATATTCATATTAACAAAATTTGATTTTGTTTGTTCAACTTGCTCCGGCAAGTATTCAAATTCTTCAGAGAAGTTCGTCTGTTTTCCTTTTGTGAAATCAGTAACCTCATTCATAATTGATAACTTCTGAATGCGAACATCCCCTGTAAGAGAATACGGAAGTTGGTTACCTGTAAGTCTTGTCTCCCCACTGACTACGAGATTTGATTTTTTCAAAATAGGAAAGCCTGCTTCAGTAAATTTTAATGACAGATCCACTTCAGGAACTAAATTTTCAAGGCCAACGCCGCCCTTGGCGGAGATTTCCCCTGCTGATAGCTTGGCACTAAATCTTTCAAGCTTTAGCCACTTATCTTTATAATCCAGGCTAAAATCAGCAGAAGTTATTTCAGTTGGCAGTTTATCTGAACTTATATTTAAATCCGTTCCAACAACCTCTACCTCATAATCTTCTTTAAACATATTCTGATAGAATCTGGCCCTCGCTCTTATTGTCCCACCAGATTGAGCGACCAAAGTATTGAATACTTCTAGAATACTTCCATCAATTTTAAATCTATTATCGATATCGTAACTGGAATCAAAACTTCCCTCTCCCTTTGAAATTAAAAAGATTCGACTACCGTTGATTTCGATATTCCAACGTTTAATGATTCCACCTTCAACTACAACCTGCGGCCCATTCGAATTCAGATAATCAAGACTCAGTCTCTCTTTCTCAAGCTCTAACTTTTTAAGATTGATGGAGACGTCACTATTATTAAATTCAAGGCCATCAAAAATGGCACTGGCCTCCAATTCTAAAGCACCCGAAGTTACAAGTGAGCCTTGATCCACAAACTTCAGAAGCCCTAGTGGCTTTTGGATATCTGGTGAATTAATTTCCAAGCTTGTTCTTGATCGCTTTGTGCCTTTCTTTAGATAGATATCACCTTTAGAAACAACTTCTTGTCCTAATAAATTAATGGCGTACTCTAAGTGATCCCCACCCAATTTGACCAAGATATTTGAATTCTCGTACCGTTTTCCAGCAAGGTTTGTATCTCTAAGCTTTAAGGCCATTAGGGCATTGTTTATTTTATCTGAACTCTTACCTCTCAACTCCCCAGATAAAACCCCATTAAAGGCAAAAGGAGTTTTTGAAAAATTAGATATTTCAGCTAAAGGAACTTGGGAGATATCAAAACCATAGGCCATGGTGCTTGAATTTAAATCATAGTTAAAGTCTCCTTTAATGAAGCCTTTTGATTTTTTTACAACTATATCCTCAAAGCCAAGTTTCTTATCTTCCAATAATAGTTTAAAGCCTAGAAACTCAAAGCCTTCATCATATATGTAGTTATTAGTTCCGGCGAAAACACCCTTTAGAACTATATCCTCCAAGGTCACCCGTCCTCCGGCCACAAAGTCCATCTCCCAATTACCGTAGAGATCACTTGGAAAAAATTTAAGTTTCCCAAGTAGTGGATTAAGGATTTCCTTTATATCGCTATAGCGTTTAGAACGAAGCTTTCCATTAGCAGAAAGTGCGAGTGTTTTATAATTAAGTTTTAACTCTCCAGTTAATTTAGCTTTTCCATTCTCTCCACCCAAACTACCAATAACGAGCTCAGATTTGGCAAAATCAAATAAAAGGTTTGTTTGTGCACTAGAAAGCTTAAATCCCTGAAAGCTCACATCTTCTAGAGAGGTTTTAATTTTCAGTACACTGTCTTTGCCCTTGCCTCTAGCGATTAAACTAAACTTCCCCTTGCCCTCAATATCCAGGCCTGCAAATGGACCGAGGTCTTCTAAAAAGATATCACCCTGATTCACAACAAAGTCTATCCCCTCTTTACCGGCCTTACCCACTACTTTAAATTCACTGTTATCTAGTTTCACAGGTGAATTCATAAAGAAGTTGCCACGAACAATAGAGAAAACTGGTTTATTTAAAACTGCGGTATTATTTTGTAGAATAGGTTTGGAGTTGCTATTCATCTGAAGCTTTAAATTATTTACAACAACATCGCTATCAGAAGTAAACCTTACGTGGCTTTTTCCAAATTGAACGTCAACATCTCCGTTGATCTCACCTTTCAAAGGCTCTAGAATTTTTCGAATATATCTAAGGGCGTTGTTAAATTTTAGATTATTTGCTCTTAGTGCTAATTTAGTACCAATAAACTTTTTATCTTTAATTGAGAATAGGGCAAACGGTGATCTTAGTTCAACTTTCTGCTCACCATCAACTAGGGTTGCATTTTCCACACTAAGTAGTTCTGGCGTAAGTTTAAGCTTTGCCTTGAGACTTTTTGCATAGGCAAAGTCACTCATAAAGTCGGATAAATTTAATTCTGTTACCAAGTTGTAATTGCTGATGCCACCCTTGAGCACAAAATCAGCACTCAACATGCCTTGATTTAACTTTCCAATTTTTTCAAAGTCCAAATACTTATGAAGCTCACTCACCTCACCAACAAGCTTACCTGTAAGATTCATTACAGGTTTTTCAAAAGGAGATGAAACACTGCCTTTTGTACTAAGCATATTTACGCCTTGAAAGACCTCAAGTGTGTCAATTTGTGCCTCTTTATCAGAGATTGATCCCTTTAATTTTACTTGATCAATACTACTGTCAAAGTCCGTAAAGTGATTGAGGTCGATATTTCTAAGATCTGCCGATACACGAACTCGATCATCTTGGAGTGAGACAGAGACAAGATTAACAAGCTGTTCATATTCTTTATACTTAAGGGTTACATCACGTAAAAGTGCTTTTTTAATATTAATCGGAAGCTTTTCTTTGGCCGTTTCAAGAATTGAATCAATTGTAAATTTCGTTTTTGATTTACCCTTTGCAGGTAATTGTTTTACTTCAACGACAGCATCCTCAATAAAGAGCTCTTTAATAGTGAGTTTTGTCTGAAATGAATCAATCAGATTAAAATAAATACCAAGCTTGGCCATTTCTGCCCGGGCCTTAATATCCTCTCGATCTACGCTTACTTTAACGTTATTAAGATTGGCACCTGGTGGAAAAAATTGAAAGTCCAGGTTTTCAAAGGATATTGAAACATCGGCCTGACTCTGTGAGATCTTATTAAGTGTTTTAGATAAGTTTTGCCCGAAGATGTCCGACTGCAGGAAGTTCCAAACACCAATAAAGATGAAGAACATGATCGCAAAAAATAAAAGTAGTATTTTATTAAGCCTGCGCACGTGCCATTAGCTCCTGTACATCTCTAAAGTTTGGATCGGATCCAATTACGACACTTAGTGCTTTTACTGCCTGTTTCTTCTCTCCCAATTCTAAATGAGACTTTCCAAGAAGATATGAAAATGGGACTTTCTCATCCTCTAGCAACTTACCACTGTTTAATATCTCTCGGGAGTAATCCTTTAATTCAAAATAAAGTCCCAACTCACTTAGAACGTGGCATTTAAGATAAAAAAGCTCACGCCCAACGTCCATCTTCATCAAAAGCTCATGTGCGGCCTTATAAAAACCTATCCCACATAAGGACTGAACAAACTCATTTGGATTTTCAAATATAGATTCGTCCTCAAGCTTTATTCGGCTGATAAACTTTTGCTCATCCTCACTAACAATGTATGCGACTTTATGAGACTCTATGGGAGTGATCACATTGTATGAGTGTTCAATAGCTTCTGGAGCTTCGGGTGTACTTGCTTTAGATTCTTCTACCTTTTGAGGGCTAGAGAATAAGCTTCGAAGTCTTGGAGGTAGAGATTTTATTTTTACTCCACTTGCG
Source organism: Bacteriovoracaceae bacterium (assembly GCA_023954595.1). Classification (GTDB taxonomy): domain Bacteria; phylum Bdellovibrionota; class Bacteriovoracia; order Bacteriovoracales; family Bacteriovoracaceae; genus UBA845. Next base: position 6,595 of record JAGSHJ010000153.1, read on the forward strand.
GATAGTTCAAAAAGACAATCCCTTAATTCTTTTTTATCTGAGAGTAATTCGCCTTCAAGTAATTCACTCAACGAGGCAAAGTCATCTTTGAATATGATGAGATACTCCATCAAGAGTCGAGTTGAAAGCTTCTGAGAAGTCTTTAGTGCCTTAAGGCGTTTTAGCTTTAAAACTTGTTTTTCTAATTGAATACTTTTGATCTGATTCTTTAACAGTATTTGCTCAAGCTTTGCCAAACAATCTGCAGTGCTAATGTACTCACCTTTATATCTAAGCTTTCTATTAGTACAAATATCAATTACGTTACTCGCGATAGTTGCTTGCAGCTCTTGTTCACCTATAGACATGAGTCTTGTCAGTTCATTATAGTAGTTAGACAACTCATAAGGCCTTCGCTCTTTTACTTTTGAAAATACTTGTTCCGCCCTACTGAATAACTTCTCTTCTACGATACAGTTCCATATTCTTTGCACCCAGGAATCAAATAGTTCAAGACGGCCGCAATTCCAAACAGCGTCCAGTA
>JAGSHJ010000213.1 GCA_023954595.1 Bacteriovoracaceae bacterium
CGCAAATCATTGACTAAAAATTTCTATCCAACAATTTTAACAACTATTACGACTTCTCTTGGTTTTTTAAGTTTTTTTGATGCAAAAGTTCAACCAGTTTCACAGCTAGGCATCGCCGTGGGCCTTGGTGCTGTATTTGCCTGGCTTAGCACCTATTTTTTGCTAGGCCCTATACTTGCTCTATTGCCAAAGTTCTCCAAAAAGGAACACAAAAAAGAAGCAGAAACTTTTTTAAAAGAGGTAACTCCTCATACAAAGGCCCTTGCATTCGCAGACTTTGTCATTGCTAATAAATACTATATTGTCGGTGCAGCAATAGTCCTAGGCTCGCTTGGTCTTTTCTTTTCTAAAGACCTTGTTGTGAATATGGATCCGATTGCCCAGTTTCGTCCATCCCATCCTATAGTAAAAGCATATAATCTAGTTGAAGAAAAGTTAGGCTTTGTTGGTACTATCGAAATAGTAGTGAAGTCAGACAAAGAAGCTGGAGCGAAGGATCCTGTTTTCTTGGCAAAAATTGAGAGTTTTGAGAAATGGCTTCTTGAGCGTCCATATGTTACGAGTGTCTTGTCTATTAATGATTATCTAAAAAAAATAAACCAGGCCTTTAACGCCGGGGATAGTGATTACTATAAAATCCCTCCCTCATCCGAACACGTGGCACAAGAGCTACTATTTTATTCAATGGGACTTCCACCAGAGCAACCAATTGAGAATAGAATCAACGCCAAACGAGACAGTATAAGAATTAGTGTTAACTGGAAGCTAAAAGATTCAGTAAGTTCTAATGAGCAATTTGATGTTATTAATCAAAAAGCAAAAGAGCTCGGTCTAAGTGCAAAAGTAACTGGTAAAACGCCTCTATTCCACGACCTAACCCCTTACATCGTCTCTGCGTTTACACACTCATTCACACTGGCAGTCCTAACAATAAGCCTGGCCTTGTGGTTTATCTTTCAATCATTAAAGTTCAGTATCTTTGCAATGATTCCAAGCCTTTTACCTCTTTCGATAGGAGCTGGTCTTTATACTCTTGCAGGTTTTCAAGTGGACATGGGAACCGCTCTCGTGGCAAGTGTCTGCTTGGGAATAGCTGTCGATGACAGTGTACATTTTTTATTTGCTTACAAGAGCTTGATTAAAGAGAAGAGTTTTCGTGAAACTCTGGCCGACATTGTCTCCAATGTGTATCCATCTCTATTTAATACAACACTTCTACTGGCAATAGGTTTTAGTGTGCTACTGCTAGGTAACTATGTACCCAATGCAAAGTTTGGTGCCAGTGTTTCTATTGTTTTGATTATTGCTTTAATAAGTGATTTCTTGGTACTGCCAGCGATCTTGGCAATCATGCACAAACAAAAAAGCCGCTAATCAAGCGGCTTTTGTTTACTTTATGCTGCGAAGTCTTCTTCGTCTTTATCCTGCCAATAGTCTTCATCCCACGTGGATTGAGCAAGCAATTGGTCTTTTACAGATGTTTTGTGCTTTCTTGAAATGTGGTTTTTCCACTTGTCTTTCTTCTTGTGAACCTGTCTTTCAACTTTTTGAATGACCTGGTCCAGAGACTTGTACAAGCTATCAGTTACGGCCGCAGCGTGGTACTCAAAGCTTGGGCCTACGACTTTTACTTCTGCTGCATGTTTGCCATCTTCTTTAACTGAACATGTCCACTGCACTTCAAAGTTTCCTTCAAAATATTTTTTTAATTTTTGAGTTTTCGCTTCGATTTTCTCATCAAGAGCTGGTGTGTGTTCCATGTGCTTAAATGAACTTACTATCTTCATAAACTGGACCTCTTTCCTTTTGGGGGTGTGGTAAGTGTTATGTACCTTATCGGCCATTACGACCGAAAGTTTCAGCCTTTTTTAATCAACTTGCGTTTTTTCTTTTTGAATATGGAAGAATATTCAACATTTCTCGATACTTCGCAACTGTTCTTCTCGCCACCTTGATGTCGCTTTTCTTAAGAATGTCTGCAATCTTCTGGTCAGATAATGGTTTTTTAGGGTCTTCGTTACCAATTAAATCTTTTATCTTTAGTTTTAGAGATTCACTTGTTGTATCGATCCCACCGTTTTTACCGCCAATTCCCGCATTGAAGAAAAACTTCAACTCGAATGTGCCTATCGGAGTATGCATGTACTTATTCGTTGTAACTCTTGATACTGTCGATTCATGCATTCCAATTTCATTTGCAATGTCCTTTAGGATCATCGGCTTAAGATAAGCAACACCCTTTTTAAAGAACTCTGGTTGATACTTCAAAATTGCATTTGAGACTTTCTCAATAGTTTTCTGTCTGTTTTCAATAGACTTGATCAACCACATCGCCGATCTTAGTTTATCTTGAACATACTCGTTAGTTTCGTCATTGTTCCCTTTTTTCAACAAGCTCTGGTAGAGCTTTGAAATTTTAAGTCTAGGAACACCGTCGTCATTTAAATTAATAACTAACTCTCCACCAATATCTTTTACAAAAATATCAGGAACAACATAATGAGTTTCCGCAGGACTAACTAATCTACCAGGTTTTGGGTGAAAGCTATGAATTACACACTCTGCATCTTTAACTTTATCTAAATCAATAGATAGTTCTTTTGCAATATTCTTGTAATCCTTTTTCATCAGATCATCTAAATGATTTTTTAATATAAGCTCCACTAAAGGCACTGGCTCTTCCAGGGCCTGAGCTTGTACTAGTAGACACTCTTGTAAATCAGATGTGGCACATCCAACTGGGTCTAGTTGTTGAATCATACTCAAGATCTCAAGAGCGTCTTCTCGCTCCAGCTTGGATTCAACTAAGATCTCTTCAATATTCTCAACAAGGTAGCCTTCATCATTTAAGTTATGAATTACACCCCTAGCAAGTTTCCATTCTTCATCAGTTAGGTTTTCCATACGAAGTTGCCACTCAAGATGCTCTTGAAGAGTAGCGCCCTTACTAACCATATTTTCATAGTTAGGAGCATCTTCTTTTGAAGCATACTCTTTAGTGTAAGGAGTTGAAGAGGTGCTGTTATAAGAGTCAATATACTTATCCCAATCAAAATTATCTTTTGAGTTATCGATAATGTCGGGACCGTTGAAGTCATCCGACTTTGCCTCTTTACTTTCTTTACTTCGTTTCTCTAGTTCAGCTTTGGACGACTCTCCGCCAGACTCCTCAAGCATTGGGTTCTCAACCATCTCTTGTGAAATAACATTCGTCATCTCCAAGTGGGTAAGAGTCAAAAGCTTGATTGCCTGCTGCAATTGAGGCGTCATCATCAAGTTTTGCGTCTGCTTGAGATTCATCGACATTTTCTGAGCCATTTTAGTCTCCGTGTGTGTATTCTAAAAGATTCTCTACATTTTAAATTCTTCTCCAAGGTAGAACTTTCTCGCCACCTCAGAGTTTACTATTTCATCAGGGCTTCCACTTACCAAGAGTTCGCCCGCACTCATGATATACGCTCGATCAACAATCCCTAACGTCTCTCGCACGTTGTGGTCTGTAATCAATACGCCTATGTTTCTTTTTTTAAGATCTTTGATGATCTTTTGTATGTCGCTAACCGCAAGAGGATCAACCCCCGCAAATGGCTCATCTAACAAGACAAAGGCAGGATCTAGTGCCAAGCATCTTGCGATTTCGACTCTTCTTCTCTCTCCTCCGGAAAGTTCACGACCTTTGGACTTTCTAATATGATTAAGTCCAAAATCCTTTATTAATCTCTCCAGAGCGTTTTTCTTTTCATTTTTGAATATGTTTCTGATTTCCAATACGGAGTAGATATTCTCTTCAACCGTAAGCTCACGAAACACACTGGCCTCTTGGGGAAGATATCCAATCCCCTTTTTGGCCCTCTTATGCAGTGGAAGTTTAGTAATATCTTCGTCCTGCAATTTTATATTTCCATGATCGGCCTTCACAAGACCAACCATCATATAAAAGGAAGTTGTTTTTCCGGCACCGTTTGGTCCTAGAAGTCCAACAACTTGTCCTCGCTCTACTTCAAGGCTAACGTTTTTTACAACTGCTCTGCCCGAGTAGACTTTCTTTAATTCTGTTCCGCGCAAACACGCCTGACTCATCTTTAATCCTTTTTCTTTTTGAGCTTGAAACTAGATTGGGCCTCTTCAACCTCAACTATTTCAACATTTTCTCTTAGGGTAATTTGATACCCTTTGATCAAATCATTTCCTTGCTCAACTCGTGGTGCACCCGTTAGAACGATTTTGCCTTGAGACATATAACCTTCCAACTTCTCTGAATAGGCCTTTCGAGTTTGAAGGCCACCTCCAGGAAGATTTAAGTCCTCCACAAGTTTAATATCGTCATATAAAACGTAATACTTGAGTTTTTTATTGTAGTTCTCTAAGAAAATCTCTGCTTTTTGTGCACGTAAGTCATAGTTATTACGTTGAAGCATTACATCGTTATTAAGTGAAATTAATGACTTAGCACTATTCAGCTCCATTCTCTGGGCCTCAAAGTTAAATGAGCCTTCATAGACTCTGTCCCTTTTAACCACTCCCTCAACTTCACCAATGAACAATGATCTCTGCTCATTGAGCCATGAGCTCATATAATTAGAATTAATCTTTAATTGATCTTTGGTTGTTGAGTCGACAAGCTTTGCCTCTATGTTGCCTCGGGCCTCTAGGAAGGCCTTGGATCCGTTATAGTACAGTTCCTTGGCCTTATAGTTGCCTTCTCTAGCATTTAGAGTCACTTCCCCGTCTAGAAAGAGTTCTTGCTTGAGATCTTTGAATTTGCCCTCCTTTGCTTGGAATGCAATTTTTTCTCCAGATTCATTGTAGAGCAAACCGTCCGGCAGCGTAAAATAGAGATCTCTTTGATTAACAATTCTCAAAGTGTTTGCCTTTAAGGCCATAACCTTATTTGCATCTTCGAGAGCGAAGTAATCCATTCTATCGAATGTGGATTCTTCAATAACCTCAACATCTAAAAGATTTGAAGCACTCTCATCATCCTGTTTTAGTCCAACTGCACTAGTAACTACGATTGCTGTAGCTAAAACAAAAGATATTGTAATGATCGTTGAGCGAGGATTTATCATTTCTAAAATTACCTTATGGGTTCTTAGTAAACTTAATTATTTCAAAGGTTTACCGCATTTAAAAGATATTAATTAATTAGATTTCTTTGACTAGACTTGTCGGGTTATGATAGAGAATGCTTGAACAAAAATCCATAAGTCATTGAAAATCAAGGAAATATAGTGACCGCGCAAATAGAGACAGCCACTTTGGACCACATTGTAAAAACTGGAACGAAACTGACTCCGATGATGGAGCAGTACTATTCCATTCGCCAACAATACCCAGGAATTCTTTTGATGTTCCGCATGGGAGACTTCTATGAACTTTTCTTTGAAGATGCAATTGAGGCGAGCAAGCTTTTAAATATTTCTCTCACTCACAGAGGAAAGCTTGGTGATTTTAAAATTCCAATGGCCGGTATTCCTCATCATGCAGCTGCAACCTATATTGATCGTGTAACTTCACTTGGAAAAAAAGTTGCTATATGTGAACAAGTAGA
>JAGSHJ010000519.1 GCA_023954595.1 Bacteriovoracaceae bacterium
AGAGAGTTTAATCTGTCTTTAATCTCAACTGCTCCCTCTGTACGTTATAGAGTTAAGACTAAAAAGGGTGAAGAGCTTCTGGTTCAAAACCCTTCTGAGCTTCCTGAACCTGGGGACATTGATCAGATTCAAGAGCCTATGGTTTTATTGTCTATTCACGTTCCAAATGAATATGTTGGTGTGATTATTACTCTTTGTGAAAAGCGAAGAGGTGTCCAGCAAGATATTAAATACATCACAAGTGAGAGGGTTCAAGTTATTTACAACCTTCCATTGAGTGAGATGGTTTTTGATTTTTATGACCAGCTTAAGTCTATTACTAAAGGCTATGCGAGTATGGATTATGAATTTAACGACTATCAAACTGCTAAGATGGTAAAACTAGATGTTCTTTTAAATGGAGATCCAGTGGATGCTCTATCTTTAATTACCCACGAATCAAGCTCTTACTACAAAGGGCGTGATCTTGTAGGTAAGCTTAGAAAGATCATTGATAGGCAGCAATTTGATATAGCTATTCAAGCTGCAGTTGGAACAAAAGTTATTGCTCGTGAAACTGTTAAGGCGCTTCGAAAGAACGTACTTGCCAAGTGTTACGGTGGTGATGTTTCCCGTAAGAGAAAACTTCTTGAAAAACAGAAGGCCGGTAAGAAAAGAATGAAAATGGTTGGAAACGTTGAGATTCCACAAGAGGCCTTCTTGGCCGTATTGAAGGTAGATGAGTAAAAAATGAACGTTATTGAAACTCATATTGAAAAGATTCTTGTCGACTACACCCAGGGTGAGCATTACGAGCTTTTGAAAAAGGCCAAAGAGCTTTATACGGAGCTAACTGGCAAACTTGATGAAGAGTCGGATGAGTATGAGCTTCGTATGAACTCATTCAATGACTGGTATATCTTCAACTTTAAGCGTGAAAACGACAGAGCAATCATCGATGACTATATCTTTGATCATAAAATTGATGATGAGCTTGCAAAGGCCTTCCACAATATTAACTACTCTTTGTTTTCATTTCTTAAAACGAATATGAAAAAACAAATTGTACTTAAAGATGTTCTTCACGATAAGAAGATCGCTCTAAGTAAAGAAGTTCAGCACTTTGGAATGGTTCAAGACGATCTTTTTGTAGGTCGCTCAATTGAATACAAGGGAGAGACTTATCTCTTAAGAGGTATGTGCCCACTTCCTGGCAACGTTTTAAGTGCTCTAAAAAAACAAGCAAAGAAGATCAGAAAACTAAATAGCCACGAGGAAGAAGAAAAGTTTCTCTTGGAGCTTGAACGTCTTAAAATAAAGTCCCTAAATTACTCGCACATCGATGCGAATAAGATCTTCGTCTTTAAGTAAAACCCTGTAAAAAATTCATGAGTTAGCAAAACGTACCCAGATGTAAATGAAGCTGATGCTGCGTTTTGTTAGTTTCGCTCCAACCTAACGAACACCAATTGTCTAAAGGAGACGAAATGAAAAAACTTATTGGAACTTTACTGGCATCTACATTTATCTTTACTTCAGCTACTGCCAAAGCAGGCGAATTTGCGTGCAAAGCGGCTATTGAGCAAGACATTAACTATCACACTCCGATCGTTCTTAAAGGAAGTATGACGTCCAATGTTTTGAAAAAGACTGGGAGTATGGCACTCGATTGTATTACTCCTACTCAGTGGGAGCTTGACCCAGAAGATACGGCCTTAAAGTGTGTTTTCTCCACTATTATTTTTGGAGTCGTTCCATTTTACTGGGCACCTGGAGCGGGAGCTGCCATGGCAATACCTGCACTTTTGGGCAGCAAAATGTTGCTGGATAACGAATATAATACAAGTCTGATTCAAACAAGACTTGGTTCAATTATCTATAGTGCTATTGAAAATCGAACACTCAATAATAAACAACTTCGGTATTTGAAGCGCAAGTACTTCTCGCGATTTG
>JAGSHJ010000470.1 GCA_023954595.1 Bacteriovoracaceae bacterium
GCGCTTGAGTCTGGTCAGGGTATGGTGATTCATCACGATAAATTTACGCATCCAAAAAACTATAATTGGGTTCGAGATATCAATTATGATGCCACTGAAAAGCATCAGTCCGACTCAACTTCATGGCATAAAGAGTTTCATTCCAAGAAAGAAAACTTCAAGCGTGATGAGGCTCGCTTTAAGGCCAAGTCAGAGCAGTGGAAAAAGTACGAGGCTGCTTATCGTGAAAAGATGGAGAAGTGGAAAGAGGTTCGTGAGGCCTTCAAGAAGAGGCGCCTTGAGTTTAATGGGATTCGAAAAAAGATTAAGTCTAAAATTCTAGAACTTAGACCTGCTAAGCAGGAAGCAAAACTTAGGCATAAGTCTTTAGCTGAAGAGATTGAACTTCTTGATGAGGAGCTGGAGTCTAATCCTCCTAATGCTAAAGAAATAAAGCAAAAACTTAAGAAGATGAGGAAGCGTTTGAAGAGGCTCAAGAAACGCAAGAAAGAAATTGGCAAAGAGATTAAGATTCTCAAAAAAGAAAAACGGGCCATGCAAAAAGAATTCAACAAAGAGAAGGTTGTTCGAAATAATTTAAAGAAAAGAAAAAAAGAGCTTACTCGAAAAAAGAAGGCCCTTGAAAAAAGGCGTAAGCGAAAAAAGAATAAGTAGTTATGACGCGAGTTACGTGCACGTGCACGTAGTCTGCGTCAAGTTGGTGTTTTTATTCATTTTCAGGAATGCATCAAGTATATGAAATTACTTCTTAGTAAAATACAGCCCTTCTGCCTTAACGTCGCCTGGCATGCGAAGTTTTGTTCCACTAACAGTTAAAATTTCTGGGTCGAGAAGATTGGAAACTTTTTCTTTGGCCTCGAAAAGATCGCAAAAATTTTGCATGGCCGCTTTAGTTGTGTCGCCCCTTAAGTACCACTCTTTAAAACTCAAAGTATAAGTGAACTTTCCAAAAGTTTTTGGGTGGTCAGCTTTATCGTTGCCTGGATCTAAAAATTCTTGGTTCTTATTAAGGGCCTCTTTAAATTCTGTGTAGAGGTCTTTTAGACCTTTTAGTTCTTTCATGATTTTTCCTTTGCCAGATAATTATAAACCACTACCAAAAGCTTCACCATGGCCATTGTGTCGAGACCACAATAATCTCGTAACCCCTTAGAAGCACTTTCCAAATCCTCACCAGATAATTTTCCAGCAATCAGAGCAGCACCAATTCGCGAAGCTTCTCCCCCATCCGAAACGTCTAAGTCACTATAAGAAAGCTCCGGACAAAAGGCCGGAAGAACGGCCTTTATAGACGCCGACGAAAGTTGATCGGGATGATGAAGCCATCTCTTTTGAAAAGGAACCAAAAGATCAATCATTCGATGATTGATAGCAAAAAGACCCTTACGAAGATCAGGAAACTTTTCGGCCAACAAACTATTCACACGAGACTCAAAAGATTGGTTGTACACAACCACAGATCCCTTATCTCCACATAGCTCAACTAACTTTTCAGCAAAAATTCTTTGAGGATCAGAGGCCTCAGTATGCAAGTACTCAAAGTGTTCCAACTCTCCGTCGCGCTTTTGTTGAACATGAAGAGAAAACTGAAATGGATATTGCTTATAAGGACTCATTCCATCACAAGGAGGAATGGCAGGGTTAATGGTTTCAAAATCTAAAAAATACAATGGGTATTCAATATCAGATGCCCACATCCCAAGATTTGCTTTGTCGGCCAAAACTTTGCCTGTCTTATAAGACTGAATGTCTTTTTCTTTGAGGCCTCCAACAAACCCGTCTGGAATATCTTTAACGTCAACAATTCCTTGTTCAAGAAGGTTGTCGAGTTTTCCTCGTGAAGTAACATCGTAAACTGAGTAGTCGGGAAATCCTTCCCAACAATGGTCGATGTAATCGCAACTAAAAGGTGAACTGCAATGTCCTCCGACTTCGCACTCTGGCATTTCTTCGGCCTTCAAAATATCTAACAAAGATGGAAGTTCGGCCGAGGCCATGGCCATTCGCTCTAACACCTCTTCAGTACAGTCTTCTTGATGAAAAAATTCTTTGGCATCAAGTTCCCCATCCCGAACGTATTGATTATTTACGTGCATAAGAACTGACTTTCGAATTTTGTAGCCAGCGCCTTCGAAGGCCAGTCTTTGTGAAGCCATATCCCAGATATGATAATCCTTTACTCGAGTGCTCGCCTTCACTTCTATAAGGTCCCACTCAACTTGAACTCCCTTTGTGCCCCTAACCTTTTTCAAGATATCAATCTTTGAATACAATCCGTCGGGGCTCATCGCAGTAGCTTCATAAATAACAGATTTGCCTGCTTCAACAAATTCTTCAGTAGATGTGATGGCGCCAGTTATATCGAAGTATTCTTCCATGACTTCGACGCCGCCTTTCCAAACGAGCTTAGCGAGTTCGCCTACGTCGTGTCC
>JAGSHJ010000206.1 GCA_023954595.1 Bacteriovoracaceae bacterium
ATCAAACACTGCAATTAGATTAGGTCTTCCACTTAACAATTCAAACTTCTACTCCCTTCTTACTGCACAGAAGTCTTTTGAAGACTGTTTGCATGTTGAAGGCAACTTCCATTTACTCTCTGCTTGTAATGGTGATTTAGAACTTTTTGAATCTAAGCTGAAATCAGAAGAGCTTATTCTTGATATTATGACAGGACATGAGGAGGACTTTGACTTTATCCTTCTAGATTGCCCTGCAGGTCTTTCTAAAGAGGCGTTGATACTTAACGCATACTGTGACCAGAGAATCTTTGTTGTAACCCCTGATAAGGCCTCTATCACTGATTCTTACTCTTTAATGAAGGTTCTTTCCACGAAATTTGGAGTTAAAGAGAATCATCTACTAGTAAATATGTATCTTACTTCCAAACAATTCCAAAGAGTGGCAGTTACAATCAGTGAAACTGTTGAAAATTTCCTTGGATGTAGAACAAATATTTTGGGTGGCCTTAAAAGAATTGATGTAGAACACTCAAGATTTGACAATTTTTTCCTACTAAACACCGAATCTGGCTTTCATAAAAAATTTCTTCAAGTTGTTCACAGGTATTCCGATGATCTGAGCAGATCCTTGGGCGAGTTTAACTCGTCCTCACAAGAAAGATTGGAACAAGACGTTCAAACAATTAGCTAAGGAGAGCTCATGTCGTCACTGTCTACTAAATTGAAAAACTTAAAAGACTACAGATGCGTAATGGAACCTGCGGTCAAAGACCAAATTATTGTGGAGTATGCTCCATTGGTGAAGTTTATCGCACAAAAGATAGCCTCGAGGCTTCCTTCTAATATTGAACTAGACGATTTGATCTCTTGTGGTGTTATTGGACTTATGGACGCAATTCAGAAGTTTGACCCTTCTAGAGACAATAAGTTTAAAACTTATGCTGAATTCAGAATCAGAGGTGCCATCCTCGATGAGCTTCGTTCTCAAGATTGGGTTCCTAGATCAGTTAGAGAGAAGTCAAAGCAATTGGAAAAAGCATACGCTAAGCTTGAAAGAGAGCTTGGACGTCCTGCAAATGACGATGAAATGTGTAAAGAGCTAGAGTGTAGCTTGGAAGATTTCCACGATATGGTAAATAAATCCAAGTCTGTCTCTTTATTAAATATTGATGACTCCGCTAGTTTTAACAGAGGCGACAAGAAGCTAATGATGGGACTATTAGAGCACAGAAGAAGCTCTAACCCTTTCTCTGCTGTAAACTATAAAAGTGCGCAAAACATTATTAAAGAGGGCATTAAGGCCCTTCCAGAGAAACAAAGACTAGTTTTATCTCTATATTACTTTGAGGATCTTAACCTTAAAGAGATTGGACAAGTTCTTGATGTAACAGAGTCAAGAGTTTCTCAATTACATACTCAGGCAATTCTTAAGCTTAAAGCTAAACTTAAGAATGATTTCGATTCTCACGAAGATCTTGCCAGCTAAATTAAGTAACTAACCACTTTTTCTTGTATAGCCCGATTATCATAGTCGGGCTTTTTTTTATTCTTTGAGTCTCCTAAACCCTTCAAATTTCGTTTTTCCTAAGGGATAATGCCACTGGATATAGTTGATCACCAGGACGTGATTTATGAAAGGAATATTAGGATGATCGAGAAATTAGCTAAGCATATTACTCAGTATTACCAGATCTCATTGGTGTCGATTATGATCGCTGCCTTAGGGTCTGTGCTATATTTCTGGCATCTGGGCTTCATTGATGGAAGTCGCAGTAAAAGCTTACATAAAGCAGGCTTTACTTGGGAGAAGTTGCAAACTGGTGGGGATATTAAAGAGATTAATAATCTCATCTTAAAAGAGAATCCTAAAAAGGCCCTTGAGAAGCTATCTCTTTTAGAAAAAGATATGAAAGAGCTTGATGCTCTAGTAGATAGTGACGCATTCGATAAGGCACAAGAAGAGTTGGGTCGTTTAAAAACATCTGCAGCGAACCTTATCTCTTTTCAAAAAAGTTCAAAAGTACTTTCGGTTTTCAACGATAAAATCGAATCATTTCATAATTATGCCAAAGAGAATCGTTGGAGAACTCTAACTCGAATGAGTGAGAGGGTTTCTAATGCTACTGATGGCAACCTTGTTGGAGCAAAGCTTTCAAAGGTTGTTAGAAGAATCGATAAAGATTTCAATTCAATGGTTAAGATCACTGAGAACTCAATCTTAAGTGACTTGGACAAGACCAGTATTAAAGAGAGAATCGCAAGCATGCAGGTTGAAACCTCTATGCTTAAAAAACACGTATCTGAAAGAGACTTCTCTTTAAAGCTCTCAACAAGCTTTCAAAAAATGTTTGAGCAGTGGCTAGGAGAAATCAGTCCCGATCTTTCTTATCAAAAACTGCAAGTTGAGCAAATGGGTCGCTACTATGCCATGGGGATGCTAGCTCTTCTTGGACTTTCATCTTTGCTATTCTTTGTGGGCTTTGCAGTTAATCGTTGGGCATTAAAAAAATCCCAGAAAAATCTTGAAGAAGAAGTGAAGGCATTGGTTGCTGATTCAGTTATTGCACGTGAAGAAATTAAAGAAGAACTATACAGTAAGGACTTTCAAGAGTTCGTTGGGAGAACCTCAGATTACGTAAATAAGAGAATGAGTTTTGGGACGATCTTCCAGGATGCTCTTCCATTTTCTTCAATCATGTTGGACAAAAATTTAAAAGTAGAATGGACCAACAGACAATTTTGTAGTGATTGGGAAATTACTGAAGAAGAGGCAGGCAAGGACTATATGAGTTGGGACTATCTATCCAAGCTCACAAATCTTGGACATGACGACCCAGTCTTAGAAGCTTTAAAAAATAATGTTGCAGGAATTTATCAAATTCAATTAAAGGCCAATTCAACATCTGAAACCAAGCCTTATGAAATGTTTGTATCTCCTGTAAAATATAACAACAGCAAAAAAATCATGTTGTTCTTCTATCCACTTCTTTCAATGAGAGAGACGATAAAGGATCAAGCGGTTTCCATTGTTAACCCAATTGATAAAACTTTGCGTTTATTTATGGATGATACATTTGATACTGCAGATAAAGAGCAGTTGAGAAAAGAGTATGAGATTGGTGGAATTGAAAACATGCTTGATATGTTTGAAGAGTTTGCCAAGAAACATTCAGTTGAAAAACGCTCGCTAAATAACCAAATTACCGCCCTTAGAACTTTTCTTGAGAAAACTCAAAGTGTTAGTGAAGAAATTTATCAAATTAACTCCGAAGTGTTTAGCACATCAAAAGATGGTGTTGAGTGTTTAAAAAGCTTTAAAGAGGGTGTCAGCTCTTTGTCAGATTCTGCAAAGAGTCTTGAGAGAATATGCTCTGACTTTAACATTCACTTCAAGAGTGCTGTTATTCAATTAGAACACGCTCAAAGTGATTTTAGCACTCTGAAAAATTCCGTTGAGGACATGGCCGTATCTATTCCAAATTTGGACACATTAAAGGATGCGATAAAAAGCAATCGAACAGATGCAGCACAGGCCAAAGATAGACTAGGGCAGGCATTAACAAGCTTTATTCATATCAAAAAGGGTATTAGCCATCCTGAGATTGTTAAGAAGTTTCAAGCTGCCTATGACAAGTTATATGGTTACTTTGATACTATGAGTGCGCACTATACAGGTCTTGAGAAAAGACTAGTTCAACTTGAAGTTGGTCTTTCCAAAACGCAAATGATCATAAATTCCGCTCGCAAGCAAACTGAGACTTTAAAGTCTGCACAAGACCCTCAATCACTAAAAGTCGTCAAGCAACAAGGTGAATCATTAGGTGAGGCGGGTGTTCAAGCGGATAAAGTAGTAAAGGAATCTGAGGCACTAATTGTTGAGAGTTTGCAGTCGCTTTATAAGGGATATAAAGAAAATTTAAATCGTCAGGCCATAATTGCAAAGCAGTTAGAGCTTGCTGATAGCAATAACTTCAAGGAAATTAGTGACTTAGCTGCCAATAGCGAAACAACTATGTAAGGGGAAAAACTTCCCAGTCCATAGACATTTGCCTGCTAGTTTGTTAGTTCAGATATATGTTTAATGTATCAAACAACGGCAGTAACCTATGCGATTAAATGAAGCTCAGAAAAAGACCAAGTACAAGATTACCACTATCCACGATGCTGGAGAATTTTTAGATAAATTCAATAAGTTTGGATTCTTTCCAGGCACTATGATTGAGCTAAAAAGAAAGGCTCCTTTGTTTGGTGATCCACTTTTAGTTGAAGTTGAGAGCTCTCAATATGCTTTGACCAAAGAAGAGGCCAAGCTAGTAGAAATCGTTAAAGTAGGTATGGAGTAACAATGTCACTTTTCGCATTAGTAGGACTTCCAAATAGTGGAAAGTCTGCACTTTTTAATTCCCTAACAAAAAATAGACAGAGAGTGGCCAACTTCCCAGGTATAACCGTGGAGAAGCGAAAAGGGAAAGCTCTTTATAAAGATGAAGCTGTAGAGGTTATGGACCTTCCTGGTGTTTATACATTGGATGCAGCATCTCTAGATGAAAAAGTCACAAGAGACTATGTTCTTAATAAGAAAAAAGAAGAAGCAGCTGATGTTTTTGTTTTGGTTGTTGATTCAACTAACCTTCGTAAAAGTTTATATCTAGCGCTACAGATTAAAGATCTTGGTCAAAAATTTGTAGTGGCCATGAATATGATGGATATCGCTGAGAAACGTGGTTTAAAGCTTGATCTTGAGCTTCTATCAAAGTCACTCGGCGCAAAGATTGTTCCAACAGTTGCTGTTGATGGCAAAGGGATGGATGATCTTCTAGAGGCCTGTTTAGAAGAGAAGGCAAAACCACAAAAAGAGATTAATTACAAAAAGACATTTGAGTCAGATATTAAAGATCCGACCTATATCCAAGACAAGCTTGCTAAAGTTGAAGACATCATTAGCGAGTCTGTTAAAACACCAATTTCAAGAGACAACTTCACCGAAGTTCTTGATAGCATTTTGCTTCATCCTATAATTGGTCTTGGGTTATTGTTCCTAATTTTGATGCTTACCTTTCAACTTCTATTTGCTTGGGCAGATCCATTCGTCGGTTTAATTGAAGGTGGCTTTGAAACTCTGGCAGTGGGAGTTGATTCAATACTTCCTGATGGATACTTAAAAAGTCTTCTAATTGATGGAGTTATTGCTGGTGTTGGCGGGGTATTGGTCTTCTTACCGCATATCTGTTTCCTATTTATTCTGATTAATACATTGGAAGACTTTGGTTATTTAGGCCGAGCTGCATTCTTACTTGATTATGTGATGAGAAAGCTAGGTTTGCCTGGAAAGGCGGTAGTACCACTTCTTTCGTCTCACGCATGTGCTATCCCAGGCATCATGTCTGCTAGAATCATGGAAAACCCAACGGAGAGATGGGTTACTATGATGGTGTCTCCACTTACTACATGTAGTGCTAGATTGCCTGTTTATACTCTTTTAATTGCTGCATCCATCCCGGATCAGACTGTGTTTGGCTTTCTAGGCCTTCCTGGTTTGGTTCTCTTCGCTCTTTACGCTTTGGGGATTATATCCGCATTCGTTGTGGCATTTGTGATGAAGCAAACCATGGTTAAAAGAGCTCCTAGTCATCTTATGATGGAGCTTCCAAGC